>NZ_JBEXTB010000038.1:0-66257 GCF_040613915.1 Streptomyces sp. NPDC006193 | reverse complement strand
GGGTGAGCAGTACCCGACGATCCTCCCACGGGCGACGGGCGACGGGCGACGGGCGACGGGCGACGGGCGACGGGCGACGGGCGACGGGCGACGGGGCCCCCGCAGGCGCTCCACCCGGACTGTCGGTGGGGCGTGGCAGGATCGGGGGCGTGGCAGAGACAGCATCGAAGCAGACCGACAAGACCCCCGGCGGCACCCGTCCCCGGCTCATGCTCATGGACGGGCACTCGCTGGCCTACCGCGCGTTCTTCGCGCTGCCCGCGGAGAACTTCACGACGGCGACCGGCCAGCCGACGAACGCGATCTACGGCTTCGCGTCGATGCTCGCGAACACGCTGCGTGACGAGGCGCCCACACACTTCGCGGTGGCCTTCGACGTCTCCCGCAAGACCTGGCGCTCCGAGCAGTTCACCGAGTACAAGGCGAACCGCTCCAAGACCCCGGACGAGTTCAAGGGCCAGGTCGAGCTGATCGGCGAGCTGCTCGACGCCATGCACGCGCCGCGCTTCGCCGTCGAGGGGTACGAGGCGGACGACATCATCGCCACCCTCGCCACGCAGGCCGAGGCCGAGGGCTTCGAGGTGCTGATCGTCACCGGCGACCGCGACTCCTTCCAGCTGGTCACCGAGCACACCACCGTGCTCTACCCGACGAAGGGCGTCTCGGAGCTGACCCGGTTCACCCCCGAGAAGGTGTACGAGAAGTACGGTCTGACGCCGGCCCAGTACCCCGACTTCGCGGCCCTGCGCGGCGACCCGTCCGACAACCTCCCCGGCATCCCCGGCGTCGGTGAGAAGACCGCCGCGAAGTGGATCAACCAGTTCGGTTCGTTCGCCGAGCTGGTCGAGCGGGCCGACGAGGTGAAGGGCAAGGCCGGGCAGAACCTCCGCGAGCACCTGGAGGCGGTCAAGCTCAACCGCCGGCTCACCGAGCTGGAGCGGCAGGTGGAGCTGTCCAGGACGGTCACCGACCTGGAGCGCATCCCGTACGACCGCAAGGCCGTCGCGATGCTCCTGGACACCCTGGAGATCCGCAACCCGTCCCTGCGCGAGCGCCTCTTCGCCGTCGACCCCGGCGCACAGGAGGCGGAGGCCACCCCCGTCGTCACGGACGGCGTGGAGATCGACGGCAGGATCCTGCACACCGGCGAGCTGGCCCCCTGGCTCGCCGAGCACGGCTCCGGCACCCTGGGCGTCGCCACCGTCGGCGCCTGGGCGCTGGGCGCCGGCTCCGTCTCCGAGGTCGCCCTCGCCGCGGCCGGGGGAGCGGCGGCCTGGTTCGACCCGTCCGAGCTGGACGAGGCCGACGAGAACGCGTTCGCCGCCTGGCTGGCCGACGCGGAGCGCCCCAAGGTGTTCCACGACGCCAAGGGCGCCATGCGCGTCCTCGCCGAGCACGGCTGGAGCGTCGACGGCGTCGTCATGGACACGGCGCTCGCCGCGTATCTGGTCAAGCCGGGCCGGCGCTCCTTCGACCTGGACGCGCTGTCGATGGAGTACCTGCACCGCGAGCTGGCCCCCGCCGCCGCGGCCGACGGCCAGCTCGCCTTCGGCGCGGACGACGCCGCCGAGGCCGAGGCCCTGATGATCCAGGCCCGCGCCGTCCTCGACCTGGGCGAGGCCTTCGAGGGCCGCCTGCGGGAGGTGGGCGCCGCCGAGCTGCTCAGGGACGTGGAGCTGCCCACGTCCGCGCTGCTCGCGCGCATGGAGCGGCACGGCATCGCGGCGGACCGCCCGCACCTGGAAGCGATGGAGCAGATGTTCGCGGGTGCGGTGCAGCAGGCCGTGAAGGAGGCCCACGCGGCGGCCGGCCACGAGTTCAACCTGGGCTCGCCCAAGCAGCTCCAGGAGGTCCTCTTCGGCGAACTGGCCCTGCCGAAGACGAAGAAGACCAAGACCGGCTACACCACCGACGCCGACGCCCTGGCCTGGCTCGCCGGCCAGACCGACAACGAGCTGCCGGTGATCATGCTCCGGCACCGGGAGCAGGCGAAGCTGCGCGTCACCGTCGAGGGCCTGATCAAGACCATCGCGGGCGACGGCCGCATCCACACCACGTTCAACCAGACGGTCGCCGCGACCGGCCGGCTGTCCTCCACGGACCCGAACCTCCAGAACATCCCGGTCCGCACGGACGAGGGCCGGGCGATCCGCCGGGGCTTCGTGGTCGGCGAGGGCTTCGAGTCCCTGATGACCGCGGACTACAGCCAGATCGAACTGCGGGTGATGGCCCACCTCTCCGAGGACGAGGGCCTCATCCAGGCGTTCACCTCCGGCGAGGACCTGCACACCACCGCCGCCTCCCAGGTGTTCGGCGTCGAGCCCGGCGCGGTGGACGCGGAGATGCGCCGCAAGATCAAGGCCATGTCCTACGGCCTGGCGTACGGCCTGTCGGCCTTCGGCCTGTCCCAGCAGCTGAACATTGATGCGGCCGAGGCGCGGGCCCTGATGGACGCGTACTTCGAGCGGTTCGGCGGGGTCCGGGACTATCTGCGCCGCGCGGTCGACGAGGCGCGGGCGACGGGCTACACGGCGACCCTCTTCGGGCGCCGCCGCTATCTGCCCGACCTCAACAGCGACAACCGCCAGCGCCGCGAGGCGGCCGAGCGCATGGCCCTGAACGCACCCATCCAGGGCACGGCGGCGGACATCGTCAAGATCGCCATGCTGAAGGTGGACGGCGCCCTGCGGGAGGCGGGCCTCGCCTCCCGGATGCTCCTCCAGGTCCACGACGAGATCGTCCTGGAGGTCGCCCCCGGCGAGCGGGAGGCCGCGGAGGAGATCGTCCGCCGCGAGATGACGAACGCCGTCCACCTCAGGGCTCCGCTGGACGTCTCGGTGGGCGTGGGCCGCGACTGGGAGTCGGCGGCGCACTAGGCCCACGGCGCACCGGCGGCCGGAGCGGCACGGCCGCCCCGGCACCGGTGCGCATCCGCCCGGTCCGCGCGGCGGTGCCGGGCAGGGCAGCTCCGCCAGGGGCGCGGGGAACGGCGCGTCCGGCCGGGCCGCATCCGCAGGCTGGACTGATCGCGGCACCGGTGGGTTCCCGCCCCGTCCGTCCGCGCGGCGGTGCCGGGCGGGGCAGCTCCGTCAGAGGCGCGGGGAACGGCGCGTCCAGCCAGGACGCACCCGCACGCCGGGCGCACGCGACGGGATTCGGTGCGGCCGGGCACGGGGGGCGTCCTGCCCCGCCGGGTCCGCGGCGCGGTGCCGCGGGGAACGGTGCGCCCACGCACCCGCACGCCGGGCGCACGCGACGGGATCCGGTGCGGCCGGGCACGGGTGGGCGTCCCGCCCCGCCCGGTCCGCAGCGCGGTGCCGCGGGGAACGGCACGTCCAGCCAGGACGCACCCGCACGCCGGGCGCACGCGACGGGACCCGGTGCTGCCGGGTCGCTGCCGGCACCGGCGCGTGTCGGCACCGGCGCGTGTCGGCACCCCGGTCCGCCACCGGCGCCGACCGCGGCCGCGTCCCGCCGTGCCCCCGCCTCACCCCTTCCCACCTGCGCAGCACCGCGCCCGCCGGGCGGGAAAACCGCCGCAACCCCGCGGGGTCCGTCACTCTCGTGGCCCCCGCCAGAACGCCCCGCACCCCCCGCAGCCGCAACACTGCGGGCATGGGTATACGCATGCTTCACCGCCGGACGCCCGAGGCAGCCTCCCGGGGCTGGGCGGACGCCTTCACGGCGCAGGCCCTGCCCGCCTCGCCGGTTCCGGCCCTCTCGGCCGACGCAAGCACCGCCCGCATCCCGGCCGGCCTGGCCGCCACCGTCCGCAAGGTCACCGAGGACCTCCGGCGCAGACGCGCGGGCCGCGCGGCCCGCACCCCGGACTGGCGCCAGTGGGCCGACCTGGCCCGCGGCTGTCTGGCCCTCGCGCTCACCGCGATCCCGCGGCCCCGCCCCCGGCGCACCCTCACGGTCTTCGTCGCGTCGCTCACCGAGCGACCGGCCGGCCCCGGTCCGCACCGGCCGCCTCGCCGTGATCCCCGGGACCAGGGGCGGGACGCCGCACCCTGACCCCGACGGCGTACAGCAGCAGCCCCGCCGCCGTCCCCGCGCCCACCCCGAAGCACAGGGTGGGCACCAGCTCCCACGGCCGCGCCGCCCCACCCCGGTGACACTCCCGCCACCGCGCCGCCCGCTGCACCGCCCCGGCCAGCGCACAGCCGCCGATCACCGCGAGCGCCCACCACCGGTCCCGCCGGGACAGCGCGGGCACTCCCGCCGGCTCCCCGCCCGGCGCCAGCCGCAGCGCGCGCACCACGAACACCGTGATCACCACGGCGCCCACCGCGGACGACCCGTACTGCAGCCAGGTGAACAGCGGCACACCCGCCGGGCGGTCCCGGCCGATGGCCGGAATCAGCCGTGTGCCCCACCGATCGTGATGTGTGAACGCGTCCCACACCACATGGGTGAGCGCGCCGAGCACCGCGGAGCCGTACCACCGTCCCGCCGACGCGGCCCGCACCCGCGCGCGGGGCGCGCCGCAGCGCAGCAGCGCGGCCGGCCGCCCCTGCCGGGCCCGCGGCAGCAGCGCGAGCAAGGGCTCCCGGACCAGCAGCCACAGCCCCGCGAGCGCCCAGGCGATGAGCACGTCCACGGTGACAACCCCGGTGAACGCGTGCGTGACCGCGCCGAACTCCATGCCGCCCGGTACGACGCCGGCCGCGTAGTACGGCAGGTCGGGCGCGAGTGAACCCGCGACGAGCACCGTGGGCGCCAGCGCGCCCCGCCCGCTGCCGTCCCGGCGGAACGCGGGCAGCACGGCCGCCGCATGGCTGAGTGTGAACGGCAACGGAGCCTCCCGGAACGGTCGTCGGCCATGAGGCCGGCACCGGTGATCAGGTCCGCTCAGTATGCGGGCGCGCCGCCGGCGCGCCCGCACGGGACCGCCGACCGGCCGACCGGCGAAAACCGGGCACGACTGGTGCCCGCTGCAAGGAAGTTGTCGTAGGGTCACCTGCGTCGCCGTGCGAACGCACGGCCGAACACCCGAGCACACACATGGAAACGCGGAACAGGGGCAACCACAGCACCGGGTCGACCGTCACATCAGAGCGAGGCAGACAGGCGGAGACGTACGCAGGGACGTCCACGGGAGGGGTTCACTTCATGGCGGCGCATTTCGGCAGGCGGCTGCGCAAGGGAGCGGCGACCACGGCCGTGGCCGCGGTAGCGGTCGCGGCTCTTTCCGCATCCCAGGCTCCGGGAGCGACCGGCGAGGACCACGGCAGACAGGCGACCGCCGGCACGGCCGACCCCGCACCGGACGCCGGCGGCAACGCGACCGGCAACTCGCCGTACTACACGGACCTGCCGCCGCTGAAGAGCCCCCGGCCCAGCCCCTCTCCCAGCATCGGCACCCCCGTCTCGCGGGGCGAGGTCGAGGCCGGCATCCCGGCGACGGTCCTCGACGCCTACAAGAAGGCCGAGGCGGAACTGCGGGCCGCCAAGCCCGGCTGCAACGTGCCCTGGCAACTGCTCGCCGCCATCGGCAAGGTGGAGTCGGGACACGCCCGCGGCGGCCGGGTGGACGCCGGCGGCACCACCGTCGGCCGGATCCTGGGGCCGCAGCTCGACGGCAACGGCTTCGCGCTCATCCAGGACACCGACCACGGCGCGTTCGACGGCAACAGCCACTACGACCAGGCCGTCGGCCCCATGCAGTTCATCCCGTCGACCTGGGCCTGGGCCGGCCGCGACGGCAACGGCGACGGCGCGAAGGACCCCAACAACGTCTACGACGCCGCGCTCGCCGCGGGCCACTACCTGTGCCGCAACGGCTGGGACCTGTCGCGCGAGGCCGACCTGCACAGCGCGATCCTCAGCTACAACAATTCGCGGGACTACCTCGACCTGGTCCTGAACTGGCTGGAGTACTACCGCAAGGGCACCCACTCCGTGCCCGACGGCACCGGGCCCGTGCCCGAGCACCGCAGTGACGACGCCGGCCGCCCCGCGTCCCCGACGCCCACGGCCCCGCGGCGGCCCGCGCCGGACCCCGCGCCCGGCAAGCCCGGCCACGGCCACGGCCACGGCGGCAAGGACGAGGGCGACCACGACGGCGGCGGCAAGGACGGCGGCGGCAAGGACGGCGGCGGAAACGGGAACGGAACCGAGAACGGGAACGGGAACGGGAACGGCGGGAGCGAGACCCCCGTCCCCGAGCCGCCGCGGCCGCCCGTCCCCCCGACGACCCCGCAGACGCCCACCGACCTGGTGGACCACATCGAGGACGCGGGCACCGGGAAGCTCACCGCGATGGCCGGCGACGCCTTCACCGGCCGGATCCGCGCCCGCGCCGAGACCAAGGCCGGCACATCCGTCGCCAAGGTGAGGATCAGGTTCACCGTCACCGGCGACACCGACGCCACCTTCGCCGGCGGGGAGACCGTGGCCACGATCGCCACCGACGCGAAGGGAGTCGCGCTGGCCCCGGCGCTCCAGGCCGGCGAGAAGACCGGGGACTTCAAGGTCACCGCGGCCGTCGTGGGCCGCTCGGTCAAGGGCGTCGACTACACCGCCACGGTCACCGCGCGCGCCGCCGACGCCCTCACCCGCACCGGCGACACCCCGCCGACCTGCACCCCGGGCGGCGAGTTCGCCGGCCAGGTGCAGCTGAAGGCGACGTACCAGGGCGCCGCCGCGGGCAAGGTCGCGGCCACCGCCACCCTGATCAAGTCGGCGGCCGACGCCACCGAGAACGACAAGGGCCCCTACTTCAAGGGCGCCGACGGCAAGCCCGTCCGCACCCTGACGGGCCTTCAGACGGACGCCGACGGCCTGCTGACCCTGCCGAAGCTGTACGCGGACGACACCACCGGCGTCTTCCTGCTCCGCGTCACGACCACGGGCGGCGCGACGCTCACCGTCGAACTGACGGTCGCCGCGGCCGAGCCTCCGGCGGGACCGGCCCCGAGCGCGTCCGCGTCCGCCGCGTCCTGACCGCCGCACACGGCACCACCCCGGCGCCCTCCCCGCTCCGGCGGGGCGGGCGCCCCCGCCGCGGCCGCAGCGCCGGCCGGGCCGGTCAGCGCCTGAGCCGGGCGTTGGTGTGCCGCGTCGGCTCGGCGGTCGCCGGGTCCTCGGGCCACGGATGCTTCGGGTACCGCCCGCGCAGCTCCGCGCGCACACTGCGGTAACCGTCCTTCCAGAACGAGGCCAGGTCGGCCGTGACGGCGGCGGGCCGCCCGGCGGGGGAGAGCAGGTGCACCAGCAGCGGCACCCCCGCCACGGACGGCGTCTCGCGCAGCCCGAACATCTCCTGCAGCTTCACCGCGAGCACCGGCCGCTCCGGATCCCCGTAGTCGACCCGGACCCGGGAACCGCTCGGCACGGTGATCCGCTCGGGCGCCAGCTCGTCCAGGCGGGCGGCCTCCCCGCCCGCCCAGGGCAGCAGCCGCGCGAGCGCCTGCCCGGCGTCGATCCGCCCCAGATCGGCCCGCCGCCGGGCCCTGCTCAGCTCCGGCTCCAGCCACTCGTCCACGCGCGCGTGCAGCGCCTCGTCCGACACGTCCGGCCACGGCTCCCCGAGGTGCGCGCGCAGGAACGCCAGCCGCCGCCTCAGCAGCTCCGCCTCCGGCGACCAGCGCAGCAGCCCGAGCCCTTCCCGGCGGAGCCCTTCGAGGAGGGCGGCGCGCAGGAGAGCGGGGTCGGCGTCCCTCAGCGGCCGCGCGGCCAGCTCGATCGCCCCGAGGCGTTCGACGCGCCGAGCAACCACGTCCCCGTCGGCCCAGTGCACCTCGTCGCGCTCCTCCAGCAGCGCCCGGGCGGCGGCGCGCGCCACGTCCTCGTCCACCGCGGCCCCGAGCCGCACGCGCGCGTGCCCCTCACCGGCCGGCCGGTCGGCCACGGCCACGACGATCCACGGGACCCCGTTCAGCGCCGACCCGTCCGCCGGCTCGGCCCGCGTCCCGGACGCCATGAGGTAGGAGCCGCCGTCGAACCTGGCGACACGCTCGGGAAAAGCCAGGGCGGCGACGGCCCCGGCGACGGCGTCGTCCCCGCCGGAGGCGCTGCCCGCCCCGCCGGACCCGGCAGCGGTCCCCGCCCCGCCCAGGGCGGGCCGGCGTCCACCGGGCCGGCCGCCCCGCGCGGGCGGGCCGCTGTCCGCCGCGGGGGCGCCGCCGGCCGCGGCGGGGACGGAGCCCCGTCCGGCACACCGCGTCCCGGCACGCGCGGCGCCGTCTCCGCCGGAGGCGCCGCCGGTGCCGGCGGCCTCGCCCCCTCCTGTCCCGGTGGCGCCGAGCCCGGCGCGTTCACCGGCCCCGGCCGGCGCGCCGGCCGCGGCGGGCGGCCGGGCGAACTCCGCGGAGACGGCCCTCAGCCGCCGCACCTCCGCGGCCCACCGCCCCGCGTAGGCGTCACCCCCGCTGCGGGCCCGCCGCAACGCCGCAGCGAGATCATCGCCGTACTCCCGCGGCACCTCCTCCGAGAGCAGGGCGACCACCTCGGCCCCCGCACCGCGGGTGTCGCGCAGCGCCCGCCCCAGCCGGGGATGCACCCCGAGCCGGGCCAGCCGCACACCGGCCTCCGTGGCCCGCCCGGCGGAGTCCACCGCCCCCACGGCCGACAGGACGTCCCGCGCCGCCGCCATCGCCCCGCCCGGCGGCGGATCGAGCAGCGCCAGCCCGGAGGCGTCCGGATCGCCCCAGCAGGCGGCCTGGAGGGCGAACGCGGTCAGGTCGGCCACCTTGATCTCCGGCGCCGGGAACGCGGGCAGACGGCCGTCCTCGGCCTCCGCCCAGCACCGGTACACCGTCCCCGGCGCCTCCCGCCCGGCCCGCCCCGCCCGCTGCCGCCCGGCCGCCCGCGACGCCCGTACGGTCGTGAGCCCGCTCAGTCCCCGCGCGTGGTCCACCCGCGGCTCCCGCGCCAGCCCGGAGTCGACCACCACCCGCACGCCGGGCACCGTCAGCGACGACTCGGCCACCGACGTCGCGAGCACCACGCGCCGCCGCCCGCCGGGCGCCAGCACCGCGTCCTGGACCGCGGCCGGCGCCCGCCCGTGCACCTGGAGCACGTCGACGGCGCCGAGATCACCGAGCTGCCCGGCCACCCGCGCGATCTCACCGACCCCCGGCAGGAAGCACAGCACGTCCCCCTCCCGCTCGGCCAGCGCCCGCCGCACCACCGACGCCACATGGGCCAGCAGCGCCGGGTCCACCCGCATCCCGTGCGGCGGCCGTACGGGACGGGCCGGCGGGGCCCACACCACCTCCACCGGATGGGCCGCGCCCGCCGCCTCGACCACCGGCGCCCCGCCCAGCAGCCGCGCCCAGCCCTCGGCGTCCGTGGTCGCCGACGCGGCCACCAGCCGCAGGTCCGGCCGGAGCGTCTGCCGCACGTCCCACAGGAACGCGGCCGCGGTGTCGGCGTCCAGGTGCCGCTCGTGGCACTCGTCGAGCACCACCGCGTCGACGCCGGTCAGCTCCTGGTCGAGCTGGAGCCGCTGCAGCAGCACACCGGTCGTCACGACCTCCACGCGGGTGTGCGGTCCCACGGCCCGTTCGCCACGCACCGTGAGGCCGACGCTCCCGCCGGGCCTCTCGCCGAGGAGCCAGGCCATGCGCCGGGCCGCCGCCCGCGCCGCGATCCGCCGCGGCTCGGCCACCACCACCCGCCGCGCGGGACCGCCGCCGGTCAGCCCCGCCAGCACGAGCGGCACCAGCGTCGTCTTGCCGGTGCCGGGCGGAGCCACCAGGACGGCGGCGCCGTCACCCTCCAGGGCGTCGGTCAGGGCGGGCAGGGCGGAGCGCACGGGCAGGGCGTCCAGGGCGTCGTCACGGATCACGCCCCCAGTGTCGTACGACCCGGGAAACGGCCTCCACGCGCGCGTGCCCGCAGGCACGCAGCGTTCAGTCCCGCTCGCAGACGAAGATCGCCGTGCCGGGGATCAGGCTTCCGCGCAGCGGCGACCAGCCGCCCCACTCCGTGGTGTTCCAGGCCGGCCACTCCGGCTCCACCAGGTCCACCAGCCGGAAACCGCAGGCCACGACGTCCCGCACCCGGTCGCCGAGCGTCCTGTGGTGCTCCACGTAGACGGCCCTGCCGTGCTCGTCCTGCTCCACGTAGGGGGTGCGGTCGAAGTAGGAGGAGGACACCGACAGGCCCTCGGGACCCGGCTCGTCCGGGAACGCCCAGCGGATCGGATGCGTCACCGAGAACACGAACCGGCCGCCCGGCCGGAGCACCCGGCGCACCTCGCGCAGCACCAGCCGCGGGTCGGCCACGAAGGGCAGCGCCCCGTACGCGGAGCACGCCAGGTCGAAGGAGCCGTCCCCGAAGGGCAGCGCCACGGCGTCGGCGCACACCAGCGGGACGGAACCGCCGATCCGCAGGGCGTGCTGGAGCTGGCGGTGCGAGAGGTCCAGGGCCACCGGGCGGGCGCCCTGGGCGGCCAGCCAGCGCGCGCACTGGGCCGCGCCCGCGCCGATCTCCAGCACGTCCCTGCCCACCAGGTCCCCCGCCGGGCCGAGCAGCCCGGCCTCCGCCTCGTCCAGGCCCTCCGGGCCCCACACGAAGCGGCTGTCGCCGAGGAACGCGCCGTGTTCGCTCTGGTACTCGTCGGCGTTGCGGTCCCACCAGCCGCGGCTGGCCCGCGAGCTCTCGGTGACGTCCGCGTCGCGCCGCGTGGCCTCCGGCTCGGGCCGGCCGGCCCCGGACGGTCCGTACGCTTCCGGCTCTTGGATGATCGGCTCCCTCGTCGTACTCTTCCGTGCAACCCGCCGGGGTCCGCGCGCAGGCGATCCACGCGCAGGCGATCCACGGGCCCGCGCGGCCGGTCGGGGCGGTTCCGCCGCCGGGCGCGCGGCGGTCCGCCCGGGGTCCTGGCCGTCGCGCATTGACCCTGCCCGGCTGCCCCCGTATGCTACAAGTTGCGCTGCGGGCCTGCGCACCTCAGACGTAGCAGGCTGCGCTCGCATCTGTTGTATGTCCCCTCGGTTGTCGAGGCGCCACCGGGCACCCGGTGCTCAAAGTGGCGCTTCCTTGGCTGTCCGGCTTCTGCAGAGCGAAACGGGCTCCCGGCGTAAGCAGTACCTACGACTTCAATGTCCGTACCGGAGCCCTTTCCCACATGACGAGCAGCACCGAGACCACCGCCACCACCCCGCAGGTAGCGGTCAACGACATCGGTAACGAGGAAGCCTTCCTCGCCGCGATCGACGAGACGATCAAGTACTTCAACGACGGCGACATCGTCGACGGCGTCATCGTGAAGGTCGACCGGGACGAGGTCCTGCTCGACATCGGTTACAAGACCGAAGGTGTCATCCCGAGCCGCGAGCTCTCGATCAAGCACGACGTCGACCCCAACGAGGTCGTGGCCGTCGGCGACGAGATCGAGGCCCTGGTCCTCCAGAAGGAGGACAAGGAAGGCCGCCTGATCCTCTCGAAGAAGCGCGCCCAGTACGAGCGTGCCTGGGGCACCATCGAGAAGATCAAGGAAGAGGACGGCATCGTCACCGGTACCGTCATCGAGGTCGTCAAGGGTGGTCTCATCCTCGACATCGGCCTCCGCGGCTTCCTCCCGGCCTCCCTGGTGGAGATGCGCCGTGTCCGCGACCTCCAGCCGTACGTCGGCAAGGAGCTCGAGGCCAAGATCATCGAGCTGGACAAGAACCGCAACAACGTGGTCCTGTCCCGCCGCGCCTGGCTCGAGCAGACCCAGTCCGAGGTCCGCCAGACGTTCCTCACGACCCTGCAGAAGGGTCAGGTCCGCTCCGGCGTGGTCTCCTCGATCGTCAACTTCGGCGCCTTCGTGGACCTGGGTGGCGTCGACGGTCTGGTCCACGTCTCCGAGCTGTCCTGGAAGCACATCGACCACCCGTCCGAGGTCGTCGAGGTCGGCCAGGAGGTCACGGTCGAGGTCCTCGACGTCGACATGGACCGCGAGCGCGTCTCCCTGTCGCTGAAGGCGACCCAGGAAGACCCGTGGCAGCAGTTCGCCCGGACCCACCAGATCGGCCAGGTCGTGCCCGGCAAGGTCACCAAGCTGGTGCCGTTCGGCGCGTTCGTCCGCGTGGACGAGGGCATCGAGGGTCTGGTCCACATCTCCGAGCTGGCCGAGCGCCACGTGGAGATCCCGGAGCAGGTCGTCCAGGTCAACGACGAGATCTTCGTCAAGGTCATCGACATCGACCTCGAGCGTCGTCGCATCAGCCTCTCGCTGAAGCAGGCCAACGAGGCGTTCGGCGCCGACCCGTCCGCGGTCGAGTTCGACCCGACCCTGTACGGCATGGCCGCGTCCTACGACGACCAGGGCAACTACATCTACCCCGAGGGCTTCGACCCGGAGACCAACGACTGGCTGCCCGGCTACGAGAAGCAGCGCGAGGAGTGGGAGCGCCAGTACGCCGAGGCGCAGTCCCGCTTCGAGCAGCACCAGCAGCAGGTCATCAAGTCCCGCGAGGCGGACGCCCAGGCCGCTGCCGAGGGCGGCGAGGCCGCGGCTCCGGCCGCGACCGGCGGTTCGTACTCCTCCGAGGGCGCGGACACCTCCGGTGCGCTCGCCTCGGACGAGGCGCTGGCCGCGCTGCGCGAGAAGCTCGCCGGCGGGCAGAGCTGACCGCTGCCGCCGAGGCACACCCGTCAGGGCTGAGGGGCCGCACCTTCCGAGGTGCGGCCCCTCGGGCTTTCCCCGGGCCGGCGGCTGCCGCGCCGGCTCCCCCGGGGCCGTGCTCCCCCTGACCGGCGCCACCGGCCCGGACCGGCCCGACCCGTCCGGCGATCCACCGCCGCCGGCCACGGCGGCGGTGAGGAACGGGCCGCGCGCATGACGGCCGTCATGGTGGACGCCGATGTCCGGCCACGCGCACAGCCGCTGACGCGGCGTCAAGGCGGCTGGGCGCCGCCGCCTCCGATCGAGGGCGTGTCGCGGGAATTACCGTGTTCCGGGCCGCGTTGTCCAGGAGGAACACGAGGAGGAGCGGTCACTGTGCTTGATCCGCAGGGTTTGTACGCATGGGAGCCGAAGGGCCTCGCCGTCGTCGACATGGCGCTCGCCCAGGAGTCGGCCGGCCTTGTCATGCTCTACCACTTCGACGGCTACATCGACGCGGGTGAGACCGGCGACCAGATAGTCGACCGGCTGCTGGACTCCCTGCCCCACCAGCTCGTGGCCCGCTTCGACCACGACCGGCTCGTGGACTACCGCGCCCGCCGGCCCCTGCTGACCTTCGAACGCGACCGCTGGACCGGCTACGAGGTCCCGGCCATCGAGGTCCGCCTCGTCCAGGACGCCACCGGCGCCCCGTTCCTGCTGCTGTCCGGCCCCGAGCCGGACGTGGAGTGGGAGCGGTTCGCGGCGGCGGTGCGGCAGATCGTGGAGCGGCTCGGCGTCCGCCTGTCGGTGAACTTCCACGGCATCCCGATGGGCGTCCCGCACACCCGCCCCGTCGGCCTGACCCCGCACGGCAACCGCACCGACCTCGTCCCCGGCCACCGCAGCCCGTTCGAGGAGGCACAGGTGCCGGGCAGCGCCGAGTCGCTCGTCGAGTACCGCCTCATGGAGGCCGGGCACGACGTCCTGGGAGTGGCCGCGCACGTCCCCCACTACATCGCCCGCTCCCCGTACCCGGACGCCGCCCTGACCGTCCTGGAAGCCATCACCGCCGCCACCGGCCTGGTCCTGCCGGGTGTCGCGCACGCGCTGCGCACGGAGGCGCACCGCACGCAGACCGAGATCGACCGGCAGATCCGCGAAGGGGACGAGGAACTGACCGCCCTGGTCCAGGGCCTGGAGCACCAGTACGACGCGGTGGCGGGCGCCGAGACCCGCGGCAACATGCTCGCCGAGCCCGTGGAGATCCCGTCGGCCGAGGAGATCGGGCAGGAGTTCGAG
Organism: Streptomyces sp. NPDC006193; assembly: GCF_040613915.1. Classification (NCBI taxonomy): domain Bacteria; kingdom Bacillati; phylum Actinomycetota; class Actinomycetes; order Kitasatosporales; family Streptomycetaceae; genus Streptomyces; species Streptomyces sp. NPDC006193. The sequence goes on along the minus strand of NZ_JBEXTB010000038.1, from coordinate 52,411 downwards.
CGGTTCCTCGCCGAGCGCGAGGGCGACACCTGACGGGCCCGGCACCGGCCCGGCACCGGCCGGCCCGGTGCCGGCGGCGGGGCGCCGGGCCGCAGGGCCTAAGCTTCCGCTCATGCTGACAGTGGGCCTGACCGGCGGGATCGGCGCCGGCAAGAGCGAGGTGTCGCGGCTGCTCGTGGAGCGCGGAGCGGTGCTCATCGACGCCGACCGGATCGCACGCGACGTGGTGGCGCCCGGCACCCCGGGGCTCGCCGCCGTGGTCGAGGCCTTCGGCCCGGACGTCCTCACGGCGGACGGCAGCCTGGACCGGCCCCGGCTCGGCTCGATCGTCTTCGCCGACCCCGACAAGCTCGCCCTGCTCAACTCCATCGTGCACCCCCTGGTGCGCGCACGCTCCCGTGAACTCGAGAGCGCGGCGGCCGAGGACGCCGTCGTCGTCCACGACGTGCCCCTGCTCACCGAGAACGGTCTCGCCCCGCTCTACGACGTCGTGGTCGTCGTGGACGCCGACCCCGCGACCCAGCTGGACCGGCTGGTCCGGCTGCGCGGGATGACCGAGGACGACGCGCGTGCGCGCATGGCCGCGCAGGCGACCCGCGAGCAGCGCCGGGCCGTCGCGGACATCGTGATCGACAACGACGTGCCGCTGGACGAGCTGCGGGCGCGCGTCGCCGAGGTGTGGGACGACCTCGTGCGGCGAGCCCGCCGGGGCGGTGCGGAGCGGGCGCGCGGCGGTACCGGGGCGGGCGCGGAATAGCGCGGCCGCCCGGGGCGTTGCACCTCGGCAGTGAGGGAAGGACTCTGCCGTGCCCGAGACCAGCGGTTCCACCGGACGTACGCCGGAGACGCACGTCATCGACTTCCGTGCCGCCGAGCAACTGCTCAACGCACGGGACCCCCGGGGCGCGGTGAAGCTGCTCGACGGCGTCATCGCCGCCCACCCCGAGAACACCGCCGCCCGGCTGCTGCGCGCGCGTGCCTTCTTCGCCGCGGCGCAACTGCGGCCCGCCGAGCTGGAATTCACCATCGTGCTGGAGCGGGAGCCGGACAACGCGTTCGCGCATTTCGCCCTGGCCCGCACCTACGAGCGTCAGGGCCGCCCGGACCAGGCCAGGCGCCACTTCCGGCTGGCCGCCGCGCTCGACCCCAATCCGCAGTACCGGAAAGCGGCCCGCTTCGACGACTGACTCCGGGCGCGGCCGGCGGCCCGGGCCGGCCAGGCGCCGGGTGTCCGTCAAGGGCGGCGGCGCCCGGCCTGCCGCGGGTACGGCGGCCCCGGTTCCGGTGGCGGGTACGGCGGCACGTCGTGGCCCGGCTGATGGTGCGGGCCCTGCCGCATGTGCCTGAGGACCACGACCAGGTCCGCGGTGGCCACCAGCCACAGCACCCCGCACGCGGCCGCCCAGCCGGGGTGCCCGCTCAGCGCGAACGCCGCCGTGCCGAAGACCGCCCAGAGCAGTCCCCACACGCTCAGCCACAACCGCGCCCGCAGCGCGCTGCGGGCGGTCACCGGTTCACTGCCCGTACGCATCGGATCACCGCTCCTTCCTTGCAACGTACTCCCCTGTGAGCCGTGCACCAAGGCCCGCCGGGGCCCGCGCGGGGGCGCCCAGCCGCAGTGCGCCGGCGCCCGCTGTGACGCCCAGGTGCGACGGCCCGGTGCACGCCCACGGACAGGGGCGCGCGCATGCGGATGTCACCGCATGCGCGGGGTCACCCCATGCGGGGTCACCCCATGCGCATGTCACTCGAAAGGGTGAAGCGGGGTCGGGTGGGAACGGGCGTGCGGGGCCGGCCGTTGTCCGGGCATGAGGGTCGAGATGCGTAAGGGGTACGGGGGCACGGGACCGGGTGCGATCACCCCGGACGGCTGCGCGGTGGAGTTGTACGCGCGCCTGCCGGTGGGCAGCGAGCCGGACGTCATCGCCGCGGCGGTACCGGCCGGGGCGCACATACTGGAACTGGGCAGCGGGGTGGGCCGGGTCACCCACGCCCTGCTGGAGCGAGGATTCACGGTCACGGCGGTGGACGAGTCCGCCGACATGCTGGCCCGGGTCCGCGGCGCGCGCACCATATGCAGTCCCATCGAAGACCTCGACCTGGGCGAGGAGTTCGACGTGGTGATGCTCGCGTCGTTCCTCGTGCACGCCGGTGACGAGGAGGTGCGCCGAGGGTTGCTGCGCACCTGCGCCCGGCATGTGGCCGAGGGCGGCTGCGTGCTCATCCAGCGCGAGGGCGAGGACTACCACACCGAGGTGCCCCGGGAGCGGGTCGACCCCAGCGGCTTCACCGTGCGGATCCTCTCGGCGGACCCGGTCGGGGACGGGGTGAACTCCGTCCACGCCGAGTACGTGTTCCCGGACGCGGTCTGGACCCAGACGTTCCTGTCCCGGCCCCTGACGAGGGAGCAGTTCGAGTCGGCGCTGGCGGAGGCGGGACTGGAGGTGGACGCGTATCTGACACCGGACGGGATGTGGGTGCGGGCGCTGCCGACCGCCTGACCCGGGCGCCGCCCTCTCCACGGGACCGGCGGACCGGGGGACTGCACGATGCCGGGCACCCTGCCCGCCGGGGCGGCCGAGGCCGGCGGACGCCGAGCCGGTCCCGCGGCGGACGGACCGCTCGGTGAACCGGCGAGGAGGTACCCGGGCAGCCCGCCCCGGAGCGATGAGTTTCCGGGGGCCGGCGGGTCTACCCCGGCGAAAGCTACCGGGACCGCATCCCCAGGAGACCCCCATGTCCGAGACCACCGCTTCCGCCGGTTCCACGACCCCCGCGGCCTCCGGCCCGCTCACCGGCCGGGCGCGCCGGGCCCGGGTCGCGCTGCGGGCCCTGCAGACAGTGCTCGCCCTCTTCTACGGCGTCGCCAGCGCCCTGCCCAAGCTCATCGCGCATCCGTCGGCCGTCGAGTCCTTCGACCGGATCGGCTGGGGCACCGGGGCCATGTACACCATCGGCGCGCTGGAACTCGCCGGCGCCGTCGCGCTGCTGATCCCGGTACTGCAGTCCGTGGCCGCGCTCGCCCTCGCCGCGCTCATGGTGGGAGCGTTCATCGTCCAGCTCACCGTGTTCGACGGCCGCAACGCGGTGACCCCGCTGATCCTCATCGCGCCGCTGATCCTGATCGCCTGGGCCCGGCGCGCCCACAACAGGGACCTGCTGCGTCTGCTGCACCGCCGGTGAGTCTCCGACCTGCGCCTTCGCCGGTGCGGGCGGCGGCTTCCCCCGGACGATCCGGGGCATACGGTGACGGTATGGACGACAGCAACGCACTCGCCCGGCTCGACCGGCGCGTCGCCGGCTGCCGGGCCTGCCCCCGGCTGGTCGACTGGCGCGAGGAGGTGGCCCGTACCAAGCGGGCCGCGTTCGCCGACTGGACGTACTGGGGGCGTCCGGTGCCGGGCTTCGGCCCGGCCGACGCCCGGCTGCTGATCATCGGGCTGGCCCCGGCCGCGCACGGCGGCAACCGCACCGGACGCATGTTCACCGGCGACCGCTCCGGGGACGTGCTGTACCAGGCGCTGTACGACGTGGGGCTCGCCTCGCAGCCCACCTCCGTCCGGGCCGACGACGGTCTGGAGCTGTACGGCGTCCGCGTCACCGCGCCCGTGCACTGCGCCCCGCCGGCGAACAAGCCGGCCCCCGTCGAGCGGGACACCTGCCGGCCCTGGCTGGTGGAGGAACTGACGCTGCTCCGCCCGACACTGAGGGCCGCGGTCGTCCTCGGCGCCTTCGGCTGGCAGGCCGCGCTGCCCGCGTTCGCCGAGGCCGGGTGGAGCGTGCCCCGCCCTCGCCCGGCATTCGCCCACGGTGCCCGGGTCGCCCTCGACGGCCTGGATCTCTTCGGCTGCTTCCACGTCAGCCAGCGCAACACCTTCACCGGCCGGCTCACCGCCGAGATGCTGCGCGAGGTCCTGCACACGGCGGCGGAGACGGCCGGGCTGCCTTCGACCACCGGACGCCGTCACCTCCACCGCCCAGACCCCGGGAGGCCGTGCTGAGCGGACCGCTACGGAACCACGGCCGTCGCCGTGATCTCCACCAGCTGTCCCGTGTAGCCGAGGCAGGAGACCCCGAGCAGCGTGGACGAGTGCGGCCCCCGGCTCAGGCCGGACGCCTCGACCACCTCCCACACGGCGGACAGCGTCGCGGGCTCGTCGGCGACGACGTACACCTCCGTCACGACCACGTGCTCCAGGTCGCTGCCCACGGCCCGCAGCTGCTCGCTCAGATTGGCGATCACCTGCTCGGCCTGGAGCACGGGATCTCCCGGACCCACCAGCTCGCCGTCGGCGGTGAGCGGCACCGCCCCGGCGAGGAAGGCCAGTCCGGTCCCGGCCTCCACCACGGAGGCGTGGGAGTAGGCGGGGGGAGGGAAGAGAGCGGGGACGGTGACGCGCCGGATCATGAGGCGGCTCCTGTCAGACGGTGGCGGGCGACGGCCCAATGATCGGCGCGCACCGGCGCCCGGCGCACCCGAATTCCGCGGACCGGCGTACGCCTGCCGGGGGCGGCGACGGCAAGGCGCTCTCCGCACTCGCACTGCCCGCCTCACCCCGGCGCGGCCCCGCAGATGGCGTCCGCCCTGCCTTCACGAGGGGTACGACGGCTGACACGGAGCGTGCGGTTCGTGTCACAACGTGAACGGATTCTCACGGTCCGCGCCGGCCCGGCACCGGCAATGTCTCAGTCGTGTCACTGAGCGAGGCGTCACCCCTCCCCGGAGCGTTAACTCCTACACGGACGACGCTTTCTGGAGGTGCGAGATGGTGAACGGGCGAAGGGTGCTCGAATGCTTCCCCGCCGGTGGCCCGCGGGGCTCCTGGCCCGCGGAGGAGTTCGCCCACGCACGGCGTCTGGAGGGCATGCCCGCCGAGGTCGTCATGGACCTCGCCACGGACACGTTCCTGGTCATCGTGCGGGGGAGCGAGGCCGTCGACTGAGCCGCCACCGGAGCGCCGCCCGTCCGCGGCGCATCCGGCGGGCCCGGCGGGCCCGGACGGCTCAGACGGGCTTGGGAGCCGGGACGTCGCGGCGCGGCGCCGGCGCCTTCGCCGCGAACTGCTGCGCCTGCAGGGTGTACAGCTCGGCGTAGACACCGCCCCGGGCGAGCAGCTCCTCCGGGCTGCCGGACTCGACCAGACGTCCCTGCTCCAGCACGTGCACCAGGTCGGCGTGGCGGACGGAGGCCAGCCGGTGGGTGATCAGGACGACCGTCTGCCCACTGCCCGCCAGCGCCCGGATCTTCTCGAACACCTCCAGCTCGGCCCGCGCGTCGAGCGCCGCCGTCGGCTCGTCCACGATCAGGATGCTCCCGCGCCGGTACGCGGCCCGGGCGATGCCGAGCCGCTGCCACTGGCCGCCGGACAGTTCGTGCCCGCCGCTGAAGTTGCGGGCCAGCAGGGTGTCCAGGCCGCGCGGCAGATCCGCGACCACCTCCTCCGCTCCGGCCTCCGCGATCGACGCGGCCAGCCGCTCCTCGGTCATGGGGGCGCGGGAGCGGCCGACGGCCACGTTCACCCGGGCGGTGAACGGCCAGCGTTTGAAGTCCTGCGCCACCATCGCGATGCGCTCGGCGAGCAGTCGCCGGTCGGCGCGCGCGGCGTCGACGCCGTCCCACAGGATCCGGCCCCGGTCCGGCGTGTACAGGCCCGCCAGCAGCTTGACCAGCGTGGTCTTGCCCGAGCCGTTCTCGCCGACGAGCGCGATGATCCGGCCGAGGGGGAGGGTGAGGGTGACGTCGTCGAGGGCGGGGCGGGGGATGTTCCTCCGGATGCCGTCCCGCGGCCGGGCGCCTGCGGCGCTCCGCGAGCCGGGTTCCCGCGAGCCGGGTTCCCGCGGAGCGGCGCCCTGCCGGGCGGTGTCGTGCGGATGTCCGTCGCCGGAGCGGGCGTCGTGCGGACGGACGTCGCCGGGGCGGGCGTCGTCCGGCTGCGGATCGTGCGGGTAGCTGAAGGTGACGTTCTCGAAGCGGATCTCCTTCGGGTCCTCCGGCAGCGGCTCCCCGCCCGTCGGGATCGCCCGCTCGGCCGCAGCGACGTACAGCCGCTGCAGATCGCTCACGAACAGGGCCTCCTCGTGCAGCTGGTTGATCTCCAGCACCAGCGCGTCCAGGCTCGCCGCGCCCGTACGGATCGCGATCACCGCCGTGCCGGCCACGGACAGGGCCGTCGCACCGGCCAGCAGCAGCCCGCCCAGCGTCGCGTACGTCGCGAGCGTGGCGAGACCCGTCCAGGCCGCGGCGATCAGACCGGTCCGGGCGGCCAGCCGGGACAGCCGGGCCTGTTCCGCCTCCGCGCTCTCCGACATGCAGCGGAAGTGGCGCAGCAGGAACGGGCCGACGCCGTGCACCCGGATCTCCGGGGCGGCGGCCGGCTCGGTGAGCAGGCTGCTGATCAGCTGGCCCGCCCGGGCGTGCTGCACCCAGGTGTGGAAGGACTCGTAGCGGCGACGGGCGTTGGTCAGCGCGCTCCACGCACTGGGCAGGGTCATGGTGACCAGCAGCGGGAGCAGCGCCGGGTGCAGCACCGTGAGCACGCCGGCCGCGGCGACCAGCGAGATGATCGCGTTGATCACCCGGGTGCCGTGGCCGATCATGTGCCGGGCGGACCGGGCTCCGTACTGCGCCGTGTCCAGCAGCTTGTGGAAGGCGTGGTCCTCGATCGCCGCCAGTTCCACCTCCGCGGCACGCTCCAGGTACAGCTCGGTCGCCACCCGCTCCACCTTGGGCTCCAGCCGCCCGGTGGCGTAGGTCGAGGCGGCCCGCAGGAGCGCGGCCACCAGCGTCACGGCGGCCAGGACGACGAGGGCGGGGGCGGCCGAGCGCAGCCGCTGCTCGATGGCGGCCCCGGTGAGCAGCTCGCCGAGGGCCCTGTTCACGGCCAGCAGGCCGACCGCCTGGGCCAGGCCGCGTCCGACCTCGGCGGCCAGCACCGCCCGAGCGGCCCGCGCGTCGGCCTGCCGGGCCAGCCGGAGACTGGCCGCCAGCATGCCGGGCAGCCGGGTCAGCATCGCCCGGAAGCCCAGCTGGAGAAAGGCGTCCGCGTGCTTGTTCCAGCCCATGTCGTACCGCAGCGGCCCTCCGAACAGCAGCCGCTCCGACTCCGACACCACGGGCTCGGCCGCCTCCCGTCTCTTCCTCACCGTGACCTCCCGCACCCCGGAACGGAACGGCCACTATCGCGGCCGCAGCGGCGGCTGGGCAGGGCGCGGGACGAAGCGAGGGGGGCGCGGAAGGGGCACGGTGCGTGCGGCCGGGGCGGGGGTGGCGCCGGGGGAGGGCGGGCGGCCGGCCGCGGGCCCGCAGGCGGGCGCGCGGCTCGCCGGGGGCGCGGGCGCGGCTCGCGGGGCGTGCAGGAGCGCAGGCCGGGGTGGCCGCGCCCCCGGCCGGGTCCGGGGGCGCCGTCGTGCCGCGGCCGCCGGTACGCGTGCCGGCCGGGGTTCGGCGCAGCCGTTACGCCGAGACGGCCCGCGACCAGTCCGGCGTCGTCCCCGTCACCCGGCACAGCGCCAGGTACAGCGGTATCGGCGGGGTGTACGGAACCGTGCCCTGCGGGCGGTGGATGAGCCTGGCCTCGCCGCTGAGCAGGGCGCCGGCGGCGTAGTGGGCCGGAGACGGCCACGGCAGGGCGTAGTCCGAGTCCGACGGGACGATCCACCACCAGTGGGAGCCGTCCGCGTACACGCATCCCACCCGCGGCAGCCGCGGCAGGACGAGCGGGCCGAGGTGGTCGGGGACGCCGACGGCGTCACAGCCGAGCGGCGCCGTCATGCCGTCCGGCACCGGCAGCCGGCCGGCCGGTTCCGGCACCGGACGCCGGCGCTGCAGACCCACCAGGGCGTCCAGGCCCATGGCGAGATCCTGACCTGCGCCGACGCGCACGCGTCGCCCGAAGCCGCCGACGCCCGTCACGGGCGCTCCCCGCGGGAGTGCGGCGGCCGGCCGGACGCGGTGTGCGGGCGCTGCTCGGGGCCGGTACCGCACCGCTCGGGGCCGAGGTGCGCCGCGTGCCGCCGGTCCCCCGGGTGCGTCCCGTGCGGCTGCCGCTCCGCATCCCCGTGCCGCTGCCGCCCCGGCTCCCCCTGTCGCTGCCGCCCCTGAGTGTGCGCGTCGGCCTCGGCCGGCTGGTCCTCGTCGGAGTCGTCCGGGCGTCCGGGCTTGGGGCGGGCGCCCCAGCCCAGGTCGCCGCGCGGCTCGGCGGGGCTGGCGGCGGCCTCGGGTCCGCGGGGCAGCTCGGCCCAGACCAGCAGACCGGAGCCGTGCTCGTGGGCCCCCCACGCCCGGCACAGCGCGTCCACGAGGAGCAGCCCCCTCCCGTGCTCCTCGTCGGGCCGCTGCGAGGACGGGTGGGGTTCGCCGGGCGCGCAGCCCTCGTCGCGGACGGCTATGCGCACCATGTCGTCGTGGTCGTGCAGCTCGCACACGATCCGGCTGCTCGCCGTGTGCACGATCGCGTTGGTGACCAGCTCGGAGATGACCAGGGCCGCGTCGTCGCAGGTGTCCGTGCACACCGACCACCTGGACAGCCGGGCGTGCGTCAGGCGTCTGGCGCGGGCGGCGGAACCCGGATGTGCGGCCAGCTCGAATCGGAACCTGCGCTCGGCAGCGTCCCCCTGAGGGGCTGCTCCCGTCGCGGCGCCGAGACCGGGACGGACTGCGGCGACATCTGTTCCTAAGGGCGCGGACGGAATCACGCCTGCCACTATCTCCCCGCCGCGGACACTTGGCAAGTGTCACTCTGAAAAGTGCAGAGTGCTGTGTGACTCAGTGGAAGGTCGTGGCAGACTGCTCGCAACAGCACCACGAACGGCGCCAATTGGAGCCGCCGGAGATCCCCGGATCCCCGGACGGACCTTCGAGCGGCGCCGTAGGGCTGTCAGGAATCGTTCGGTGGAGCCCTTCGGGGCAGGTTTTCGGTGGAGGTGGGAGCGTGAGCGAGCCGCGGTCCGCGCCGACGGTGGGTCAGGTGGTCCTCGGCCGGCGCCTCCAGGACCTGCGCGAGCGCGCCGGACTGAAGCGCGAGGAGGCCGCCCGCGTGCTTCGCGTCGCCCCCGCCACGGTCCGCCGCATGGAGACGGCCGAAGTCTCCCTCAAGATCCCCTACCTGCAGCTGCTGCTGAAGGCCTACGGCGTCCCCGACGACGAGGCCGAGGTCTTCGTCCAGCTGGCCGAGGAGGCCAACCGGCCCGGCTGGTGGCAGCGCTTCCACGACATCCTGCCGGGCTGGTTCTCGATGTACGTCAGCCTGGAGGGCGCGGCCGACCTCATCCGCTCCTACGAGCCGCACTTCGTCCCCGGTCTGCTGCAGACCGAGGACTACGCGCGCGCGGTGCTGAAGTCCGGCGCCATCGGCCAGACCAGCCCGGACGACATCGAACGGCACGTCGCCGTGCGGATGCAGCGCCAGGAGCTGCTCACCCGTCCCGACGCCCCCCGCTTCTGGACGGTGATGGACGAGACGGCCCTGCGCCGCCCGGTCGGCGGCCCGGAGGTGATGCGCGCCCAGATCGACAGGCTGCTCGAGGCCGCGGAGCTGCCGCATGTCACGCTGCAGGTCGCCCCGTTCGCCAACGGGCCGCATCCGGGGACGTACGGACCTTTCGTGCTGTTCCGGTTCGCCGTGCCGGAACTGCCGGACATGGTCTACAGCGAGTACCTGACCGGCGCCGTCTACCTGGACGCGCGCACCGAGGTGGCGACCCACCTGGAGGTCATGGACCGCATGGCGGCGCAGGCCGCCACGGCACAACGCACGAAGGAGATCCTCCGGGATCTCCGCAAGGAGCTGTGAATGGATCGCATCAAGCCGCGCGGACGGGTCTACAACGGCATGCCCGCGCGGGAGTTGGGCAGCGAGGGGTGGCACAAGCCCTGGAGCGGCGGCAACGGCGGGAACTGCCTGGAGGCGATGAAGCTGGCCGACGGCCGGATCGCCGTGCGCCAGTCGACGGACCCGGACGGGCCGGCGCTCATCTACACCTCGGACGAGATGACCGCGTTCATCCAGGGCGCCAAGGCGGGAGCGGCCGACTTCCTGCTCTCCTGACCTCGGCCTGTGTCGTTTCGTGCCCGACTTCCTTATGGTGGTGGCCACTTGATCACCCGCGGCATCCGCCGCGCCTGACGCCACGGAGTGCCGCATGACCGGGCAGGACCCCACGGCCATCGAGATCGACACCAGCAAGCCGCATCCCGCGCGGATGTACGACTGGTATCTCGGCGGCAAGGACAACTACCCCGTCGACGAGGCGATGGGCCGGCAGATGCTGGCCCTCGACCCCCGGGTGCCGGTGATGGCCCGGGTCAACCGGGCCTTCATGCACCGCGCCACGCGCTGGCTGGCCCAGCAGGGCGTACGGCAGTTCCTGGACATCGGCACCGGCATACCCACCGAGCCGAACCTCCACCAGGTCGCCCAGCGGATCGCGCCCGACGCCCGGGTCGTCTACTGCGACAACGACCCGATCGTGCTGGCCCACGCGGCGGCCCTGCTGCGCAGCACCCCCGAGGGCGTCACCGAGTACCTCCAGGCCGATGTGCGCGACCCGGACGCGATCATCGCCGGCGCCGAGCGCATCCTCGACCTCGACCGGCCGGTCGCCCTGTCCCTCGTCGCCCTGCTGCACTTCGTCCCCGACGAGGACGGGGCGCACGAACTGGTCGGCCGCCTGCTGTCCCGGCTGCCCTCCGGGAGCTTCCTGATGATGACCCACGCCACCGCCGACTTCACCCCGGAGGCATCGGCGGCGGCCACCGAGAAGCTCAGGGCGGCCGGTGTCACCCTCGCCCTGCGCTCCCGCGAGGAGTTCGGCCGTTTCTTCACCGGCCTCGACCTCGTCGAGCCCGGTGTGGAGATCGTGCACAAGTGGCGCCCCGAGCTGGGCGAGCCGGTGCCGGGTCAGGACGACGGGGTGATCCCGGGGTACGGCGCGGTGGCCCGCAAGCCGTGACGCCCCGCGGCGGTGGGAGCCGCGCGGCCCGGCACACCCCCCTCTCGTGACGTGCGGGCGCCGGCCCCGCAGGGCGGTCAGACGGCCATCGGCCGGTCCGTGGGCGCGATCGGGGCCGGCAGCCGGGACGCTCCCGTGAGGTACCGGTCGACGGCCGCGGCCACGGCGCGGCCCTCGGCGATCGCCCACACGATGAGCGACTGACCGCGCGCCGCGTCCCCGGCGGCGAACACCCCGGGGACATCGGTCGCGAATCCGTCGTCCCGGGCGATCGTGCCGCGCGCGTTCATGGCCAGGCCGAGCTGGTCGATCAGCCCGTCCTCCCGGTCGGGCCCGGAGAAGCCGAGCGCGAGCAGCACCAGATCGGCGGGGACGGCCCGCTCCGTGCCCGGCACCGGTGACCGGCGCTCGTCCACCTCGACCAGGTGCAGCGACCGCACACGCCCGCCGCCGTCCCCGGTGAAACGGAGCGTGGACGCCGCGAACAGCCGCGCGTCCGCGTCCGCCGCCGGTGCCGTACGCAGCTCCCGCGCCTCCTCGTGCGCGGCCGACAGCCGGTAGATCCTCGGGTACGTCGGCCAGGGCTCGGCGTCCTCGTCGCGCTCCGCACCCGGCTGCGCGTAGATGTCCAGCTGGGTCACGGACGCGGCCCCCTCGCGCACCGCGGTGCCCAGACAGTCCGCCCCGGTGTCCCCGCCGCCGACGATCACCACATGCCGGCCGGCGGCCGACAGCGGCGACACCTCCAGGTCCCCGGCACAGACCCGGTTGGCCAGCGGCAGATACTCCATCGCCTGGTGTATCCCGCGCAACTCCCGGCCCGGCACCGGCAGTTCCCGCCACGCCGTCGCACCGGTCGCGATCACCACCGCGTCGTACCGCCCCCGCAGCTCCCTCGCCGGAACGTCCCGCCCGACCGCCGTCGAGGTACGGAACTTCGTCCCCTCGGCCCGCATCTGCTCGATCCGCCGCTCCAGATGCCGCTTCTCCATCTTGAACTCGGGGATGCCGTAGCGCATCAGCCCCCCGATCCGGTCGTCCCTCTCGTACACCGCGACCGTGTGGCCGGCCCGCGTCAGCTGCTGCGCCGCGGCCAGCCCGGCGGGCCCGGAGCCGATGACGGCCACCGTCCTGCCGGAGAGCCGCTCGGGCGGCCGCGCCGGGGTGAACCCCTCCTCCCACGCCCGGTCCGCGATCGCACACTCCACGTTCTTGATGGTGACGGCCGGCTGGTTGATCGCCAGCACGCACCCCGCCTCGCACGGCGCCGGGCACAGCCGTCCGGTGAACTCGGGGAAGTTGTTCGTGGCGTGCAGCCGGTCGCTCGCGGCCCGCCAGTCCTCCCGTGCGACCAGGTCGTTCCACTCGGGGATGAGATTGCCCAGCGGGCAGGCCTGGTGGCAGAACGGGACGCCGCAGTCCATGCAGCGGTCGGCCTGCTTGCCGATGATGGGCAGCAGCGCTCCCGGGACGTACACCTCGTCCCAGTCCCGCGCCCGCTCCTCGACGGGCCGCCGCGGCCACTCCTGGCGCGGCGTCGTCATGAACCCCTTGGGATCGGCCATGGGCGTCTTCCTCGCGTGCGGGGCGCCGGAGGCACCGGAGGCACGACCGGCCGTACGTCGTCTGGCGGCACTCTTCCGGCCACGATACGTCCCCACCCCGGCCTGCGCAGAGACCCGGACGGCGCTTTCCGCCCGGACTTCCCGGCCCACGGCCGGCCGGCTCGCCACCGCCCGCACCGGCAGGGGCGGAAGGGCCGGCGGACGACCGGGACCGGCCCCCCACGCGCTGGATCAGGCGACGCCCACCGCGCGGGCCAGGGCCGACCGCCGGCGCGCCCAGCACCGCGGACCCGAGGAGCACGGCCACCAGGGCCGACCGCATCGCGGCGAGGCCGATCGCCTGCATCGCCGCGGCACCCCGCACGGGCGGCAGTGCGGGGTGCACCCGCATCACCAAGGCCGGCAAGCCCCGGCACACGCCGGCCACCGGGACCACCGCGGCCACCAGCACGAACGCCCTCCCGATCACTCCCGCTCCCCCCTTTCCCCCTCCGTCGGGCCCGGCTCCCTGCCATGCCCGCACGACCATCGCCACGGCCGCGGCGATCCGGCGCCGCCTGACCGACCGCGGCGCGCCGCTCGCCTCCAGCTCCTCGTACCGGGTGTCCCATTGCCGTACGAGGAGCCACGACCGCCGAGACCCCCGAGCCCGACCGTGACCGCCCGGCCACGCCGCGCCCGGCTCCCGCAGCCCCGCACCGATGCGTGGGCCGCGATCACGCGGGCCCGCTCGGCCGGACAAGCGGGGGAGAGCACCATCCCGGCAGCGACACCACCGCGCACCGCATGTCCTCCCGCCGCCCTGCGCCGCCCGTCCCGCGCCCGCCGCCGGCGTCGCGCCGCGGTCCTTCCCACCGTCACCGCCCACGCCCGACCTCACGGGCCGCCTCCTCGCTCCCCTTTCTGCTCGCCCCCTCCTCCGGCCGCTTGCGCCCCCTCACTCCACGCCTTTCACCTCGCGGACCGCGCCGCGTCTCCCGGTCGACCCCGGCGGGTGGCCACCGCCCGTCCGCACCGGCCGCGCGCTGACGGCCGCCCCACCGGTCCCGCCCGCACCTTCGCGGCTCAGCACGGCACGGTCGCGAGCACGGCCGCCCACCGTCTCCCCGCCGGCGTCGTCACCGGGCTCGTGGTCCGCCCGGCATCATGGGGCCTGTGCGACTCGAAGCGATCACCTGGGACCGGCTCGCCGAACAGCTGGCCGACCGGCTGGCCGGGCTGGAACCGGCCGACGGAGGCGCCTGGCCGCGCGTCGGCTTCGACGCGGCCCCGGCCGCCCGCCCCGGCGAGCTGGCCGAGCGCGTCGGCGCGGCGCTGCGGGTGCGCGGCCGGCCCTCGCTCGTGGTCGGCGCCGAGGGCTTCCTGCGTCCTGCCTCGCTGCGCCTGGAACACGGACGGCGGGACGCGGAGTCGTACTACGACGGGTGGTTCGACACGGGCGCCCTGTGGCGGGAGGTCTTCGGCCCGCTGGATCCCGGAGGCAGCGGGCGGGTGCTGCCCGATCTGTGGGATCCGGCCACGGACCGGGCCACCCGCAGCCCGTACGTCCAGCTCCCGCCCCGCGGGGTCCTGTTGCTCCACGGCCCCCTGCTGCTGCGCCACTGGTTCCCCTTCGACCTGACCGTGCACCTCCAGCTGTCTTCAGGCGCCCTGCGCCGACGCACCCCCGAGGCCGAACGGTGGACCCTCCCCGCCTTCGAACGCTACGCAGCCGAGACCGACCCGGCCGGGACCGCGGACGTCCTGGTGCGCGCCGACGATCCGCGCCACCCCGCCTGGAGCGGCTGAGCGGGCAGCCCCGTCCAGCGGTCCGTGTGAGGCGTCGCCCCGCGTGCGAGACCCCGCCCGACGACGCCGCGACGCCACGACGCCACGGCGGCACGGGCACGCACCGGCGGCACCCGCCCTGCCGCTCACAGCCAGCCGTTGCGCCGGAACCCCCGGTACAGCACCGCACACGCCGCCGCCATCACGGCCATCACCAGTGGGTATCCCGACCGCCAGCGCAGCAACGGCATGTGGTCGAAGTTCATGCCGTACACCCCGCACACCATCGTCGGAACGGCGATCACCGCGGCCCAGGCCGTGATCCTGCGCATGTCCTCGTTCTGCGCCACGGTCACCTGCGCGAGATGCGCCTGCAGGATGGAGTTGAGCAGTTCGTCGAACGCGGCGATCTGCTCCTTGGCCCGTATCAGGTGGTCGAGCACATCCCGGAAGTAGGTCTGTATCTCCGGGGCGACGATCCGGATGGGCCGGGTGGCCAGGTCCTCCACCGGACGGCCCAGCGGCACCACCGCCCGTTTCAGCTCCAGGAGTTCGCGCTTCATCTGGTAGATCCGGCCCGGATCGAGGCGGGCGCCGTTCTCCGAGAACACCTCCGTCTCCACCTGGTCGATGTCGGCCTGCACCGCGTCCGTGACGCTCAGGTAGTCGTCGACGACATGGTCGGCGATCGCGTGCAGCACCGCCGCCGGTCCCTTGGCGAGCTGATGCGGATAAGCCTCCAACTCCTCACGGAGCGGGCCCAGTGAGCCGTGCCGGCCGTGCCGCACGGTGATCACGAAGTCCTCCCCGACGAACGCCATGATCTCGCCGGTGTCCACCACCTCACTGGTCGCCGTCAGTTGCTCGTGCTCCACGTAGCAGACGGTCTTGAACACCGCGAAGAGCGTGTCCCCGTAGTGCTCCAGCTTCGGCCGCTGGTGGGCCTCGACCGCGTCCTCGACCGCCAGCGGATGCAGGTCGAACAACTCGGCGACGCCCACGAACTCCTGGTCCGTCGGCTCGTGCAGACCCAGCCAGACGAAGCCCTCGCCGCTTCCGCGCACCCGGCGCACGGCATCCACCAGGTCGACGCACCCCGGCACGCGCACACCGTCCCGGTACGTCACGCAGTTCACCACCGAGGAGCCCAGCGGTGACCTGGCGGGATGACTGAGGTCCACGCGCGGCCGCCGCCGGGCCAGCCGCGCCACCTTGCCCAGGCCGCCGGCCCTGCCCAACTCCGTGACCTTCCGCAGATTCCCTGCCATGGACATCTGGATCTCCTCGTGTGGATCTCCGTGTGCAACGCTTCGTGCCTTGCCCGGCAAGTCTGCCAGTTGGGGGCAAAGTGCGGGGAAGCCTGTGGGAACGGCGAGTTCCGCTTGGTTCCCGCCTGTGGACAGAAGGGTCGGACGAACAGCGACGGCCGGTCGACCGGGAAGAGGTGGGGCCCACCGGGCAGGTCGTCGCCACGGACATCGGCAGTTGCGGTCGATGACTCGGGTGTTGCGGCTCGGGGGCCTGCTGCCGGTCGACGACGCCGGCCCCGCTCTCCGGCCGTCGGCCTGCCCCGGCGAGCACGTGCCCCGCGCGGCTGTTTCCCGACCGGCTGCGCCAGGGCTTCCGCGAGCCGCTCGCCGACCGCGGTGCCGGCCTGTTCCACGGCCGCAGACTCCCGCGCCTGCTCCGACAGGCCGGGCTGGGGGGCTGGGGGGCTGGGGGGAGGAGGAGGCCGGCGCGTACTTCCCGGTGCCGGCCGCGAGCGGCCCCCGGTGCCGCGCGACGACGTCCGTGACCACGTCACCGACGACCGGCAGCGCCCCGCCCCGCTCCGAGGTCACCCGCCGGCCCACGCCGTGGCGATCCGGGCCGCGAGCCGTACGTTGCCCCGCACCGCCGCCAGGTTGGCGCTCAGCGAGGCACCGTCCGTGTGCCGCACCAAGTGGTCCAGCAGGAACGGTGTGACCGCCTGGCCGGTGACCTGCTGCTCCGCGCAGGCGCGCAGCGCGTCGGCGAGCACCCGCGCGTGCAGCCCGGGATCGAGCTGCTCCGCCTCCGGGACGGGGTTCGCGACGATCAGCGCCGATTCCGGACCGTCGAGAGCGTCCTGGGCACGCATGACGGCGGCGACCTGCTCCGGACTGTCCAGCCGCCAGTCGACCGGATGCCCCGAGTCCGACAGGTAGAAGCCGGGGAACCGGGCCGTGCCGTACCCGGCGACGGCCACGCCCAGCGTCTCCAGCCGCTGGAGTGTCGCCGGCACGTCCAGGATCGACTTCACGCCCGCGCACACCACCGTGATCCGGGTACGCGCCAGCAGTCCCAGGTCGGCCGACTCGTCCTGGGTGGCGGTCCACTCCCGGTGCACACCGCCCAGCCCGCCCGTGGCGAACACCCGGATCCCCGCGAGCGCGGCCAGCCGTGCCGTCGCCGACACCGTGGTCGCGCCGCTCGCCCCCGCCGCCACGGCGAGCGGCAGGTCACGGTGGCCCAGCTTGCGCATGCCGGCGTCGTTCGCGACGCGCTCCAGCTGCTGCTCGTCCAGGCCGACGCGGGGCTGCCCGTCGAGGACGGCGACGGTCGCCGGCACGGCGCCCTCCCTCCGCACCGCGTCCTCCAGCTCCCGCGCCACCCGCAGATTGCGCGGGCGGGGCAGACCGTGCGCGATGATCGTGGACTCCAGGGCCACCACCGGGCGCCGCGCGTCGAGCGCCGCCCGGACTTCCTCCGACACCACCAGCACCACGTGCCCGCCTCCTGTCCGCCGGTCCTCCCCCTCATCCATGGCGGCCGCCGGACCCGGCCAAACCGGACCCGGGCCGCACCGGACCCGGGCAGAACCGGACCCGGGCCGAACCGGCCGCGGGGCACGCTTGCGGCCGGTGGGGCCTGCCGCCAGCCTGGGCCGCATGACGAACAGCACCATGCGCCTCGATCACGTCGTCCTGTGGGTGGCCGACCCGGTCTCCGCGGCCGATTTCTACGAGACGGCCGTCGGCCTGGAGCCGGTCCGCCTCACGGAGTTCACCGAGGGGAAGGCGTCCTTCCCCTCCGTGCGCGTCAACGGGGAGACCATCCTCGACCTCGCCCCGCTCGGTTTCGCCGAGCGCATGACGATGCTGCCCGGCTCGGCCGACAGCGCGGGCCATCCGGTCAACCACGTCTGCCTGTCCCTGCCGCGGGACGGCTTCGACGCCCTGCGCGCCCGCCTCCGGGAGCACGGCGTCCCCGTGTCGGACATCGACCGCGGACTGTCCGGCGCCCGCGGCGACGCCACGCGCAGCTTCTACTTCCGCGATCCCGACGGCAATGTCGTCGAGATCCGGCACTACGCCGACTAGCCGCGGTCTGCGCCGGTCAGAACAGCGGCTCCGGCAGCACCCCCTCCAGCGCGAGCAGCCTCCGCTTGATCTCCAGCCCGCCCCCGAAACCGCCGATCCCCCCGTCGCTCTCCACCACCCGGTGGCACGGCACGACCACCGGCAGCGGATTGGCGCCCATCGCCGCGCCGACCGCCTGGGCCCCGCCGGGCTGGCCGACCCGGCCCGCGAGCTCGCCGTACCCCACCACGGTGCCGTACGGCACCCCGACGGCCAGCTCGCGCAGCACCTGCCGGTTGAACCCGGAGATCAGCGACCAGTCCAGCGGCAGGTCGAAGTCGTGCCGCTCGCCCGCGAAGTAGGCACGCATCTGGCGTATCGCCTCCGCCAGCAGCGGCGCGTCCGCATCCTGCACGGGCCGGCCGCCCAGCCGGGCGGCCAGCCGCTGCAGCGTCCGGTCCCGTACCGCGTCCGAGGCGTGGAAGACGACGCTGACCAGGCCGTCGCGGGTCGCCGCGAGCAGCAACGGGCCGATGTCCGTCCCCACCACGGCCCACACGATCCGCCGCTCGTCCCGCTCATCGGGTGCAAGGCTGTCCATGCGCCCACGGTACGGCCCGCCACCGACAACGCCGGCCGGCTCAGTCCGACTCCAGCGCCGCCCGCACCACGTCGGGCTTGTTGGTGATGATCCCGTCGATCCCGTAGCCGGCGACCCGGCGGGCGGTGGCCGCGTCGTTCACCGTCCAGGTGAACAGACCGAGCCGCCTGTGCGGCCCCCGGAAGGCGTGCACGGCCGAGACGTAGGAGACGGAGAGATCGCCGTACGAGGGGTTGACGAGATCGGTGAAGTGCGCGAGCCGGGGCAGGTCCGCCACCGGGGGCGTGCCGAGGTATGCGGTGGTGACGGCCGGCTTCAGCTCGTGGACGGCCCGTACGCTGTCGGCGCTGAAGCTCTGCACGATCAGCCGCCTGAGGTGCCGGTGGTCCAGCCAGCCCTCGTTGCCGAGCTGCTTGAGGGTCTGCTGTTCGATGCCCGGGTACAGCTCCGGGTTCTTGATCTCCAGCAGCAGTTTCTGGTGGTTGCGCTCCACCCGGCGCATGTACTGCTTCAGCGTCGGGACGTGCGCGCCCGCGTACGCGGGGGAGAACCAGCTGCCCGCGTCCAGCCGGGCGATCTCGGCGGCGGTGAAGTCCTTCACCTTCCACGGCGCCCGGCCCGGGAAGACGTCCTCGACGTCGGTCGTGCGCTGCAGGCTGTCGTCGTGGAGGACGACCAGTTCGCCGTCCTTGGTGCGCTGGACGTCGTTCTCGACCCACGGGAAACCGAGCTCGGCGGCCTTGTCGACGGCGGCCAGCGTGTTCTCGGGGGCGTAGGCGGATGCGCCCCGGTGGGCGATCACCGTGGGCAGGCCGCCCTCACCCGCGCGGGCGTGGGAGGCGGGGCTCAGCAGCACCGCCGCCGTCCCGAGGACGGCGGCGGCGGTGGCGGCGACTACGCGCGCGTACATGCGTGCTCCTCGCGTCGAGCGGATACCGACAGCACCAGCCTGACAGCAGAGGGTCAACAACACGCGGGCGCAATATGGCCACAGATTGAAGAGAGGCGCCCGAGTCCGCTCACCGGTGCCGCACAACTACGGCAGCGGCGTGTTTCTTTGCCGGAAAATCGTTCGACCATTCCGGTGGGGGTCATACTTTCTGCGACAACCCTGACCACCCGAGCGGTGCTGGGACGGGGGCGCATTGGGACATTCCGGGACGTCAAGGCGGAAGGGCAGCCGCGCATGCAAGGCACGGTCGACGGATTCAGCTACGGGGTCGTCACCCCGTTGGTGGCCTATTTGATGGCCTGCCTCGGCGGTGCCCTCGGCCTGCGCTGCACCACCAGGGCCATGCTGGTCGCCTCCTCCCGGCGGCCCGCCTGGCTGGCCCTCGGCTCGGCGGCGATCGGCTCCGGAATATGGACCATGCACTTCGTCGCCATGATGGGCTTCTCCATCGAAGAGGCCCCGATCCACTACGACAGACCGATGACCTACGCCAGCCTCGGCCTCGCCGTCGTCATGGTCGGCATCGGGATCTTCATCGTCGGCTACCGGGGCGCCACCGGGACCCCGCTCTTCACCGGCGGCACGATCACCGGTCTGGGCGTCGCCTCGATGCACTACCTCGGCATGGCGGGCGTCCGCTTCCACGGCCGGTTCACGTACAGCACGCCGACCGTCGCCGCCTCCGTCCTCATAGCGGTCGTGGCCGCCACCGCCGCCCTGTGGGCGGCCGGCCGCGTCCGGGGCTTCCTGTGGAGCGTGGGCGCGAGCCTCGTCATGGGACTCGCGGTCAGCGGCATGCACTACACCGGGATGGCCGCCCTCGGCGTGCACCTCGACGGCACCGCCCGCGCCGCCGCGGGCGCGCCGTCGGCCTCCGTGCTCGCGCCGATGCTGATCGGCCCGCTGGCCTTCCTGCTCCTCGCGGGCGTCGTCGTGGTCTTCGACCCGCTGATGGTCATGGGCCGGCCCGGCCGGACTCCCGTCGAGCACAAACCGGGCGTTCCGGCGGCCGCGGTCGCCTCCCACGCCGAACGCCGGTCCGCCCCCCGCACGGGGCCCCGCACCGACCGCCGGCCCGAGCCCCACGGCGCCCGCACCCCGCAGAACCGCTGACCGGAGCCCGTTGTCAGTGCGGGGTCGTACGGTTGATGGCATGCGGCCCGTTTCCCACATCGAACGCACGGTGGCGCCCTTCGAGGTCGTCAGCCCCTACCGCCCCAGCGGCGACCAGCCGGCGGCCATCGCCGAGCTGGCCCGGCGCATCGAGGCCGGCGAGAAGGACGTCGTCCTGCTGGGCGCGACCGGCACCGGAAAGTCCGCCACCACGGCGTGGATGATCGAAAAGCTCCAGCGCCCCACGCTCGTGATGGCGCCGAACAAGACGCTGGCCGCCCAGCTGGCGAACGAGTTCCGCGAGCTCCTGCCGAACAACGCGGTCGAGTACTTCGTGTCGTACTACGACTACTACCAGCCCGAGGCCTACGTCCCGCAGTCGGACACCTACATCGAGAAGGATTCCTCGATCAACGAGGAGGTCGAGCGTCTGCGCCACTCGGCCACCAACTCGCTGCTCACCCGCCGCGATGTCATCGTGGTCGCCTCGGTGTCCTGCATCTACGGCCTCGGCACACCGCAGGAGTACGTGGACCGCATGGTCCCCCTCAAGGTCGGCGACGAGATCGACCGGGACGAGCTGTTGCGCCGCTTCGTCGACATCCAGTACACGCGCAACGACATGGCCTTCACCCGCGGCACCTTCCGGGTCCGCGGCGACACCATCGAGATCTTCCCGGTGTACGAGGAGCTGGCCGTCCGCATCGAGATGTTCGGCGACGAGATCGAGGCGCTGACCACGCTGCACCCGCTCACCGGCGAGATCATCAGCGATGAGCGGCAGCTGTACGTCTTCCCGGCCTCCCACTACGTCGCGGGCCCCGAGCGCATGGAGCGGGCCGTCAACGACATCGAGAAGGAGCTCGGGGAGCGTCTGGCCGAGCTGGAGAAGCAGGGCAAGCTGCTGGAGGCCCAGCGGCTGCGGATGCGGACGACGTACGACCTGGAGATGCTCCGCCAGATCGGCACCTGCTCCGGCGTCGAGAACTACTCGATGCACTTCGACGGCCGCGCGCCCGGCACCCCGCCGAACACCCTGCTGGACTACTTCCCCGAGGACTTCCTCCTCGTCATCGACGAGTCGCACGTCACGGTGCCGCAGATCGGCGCGATGTACGAGGGCGACGCCTCCCGCAAGCGCACCCTCGTCGACCACGGCTTCCGCCTGCCCTCGGCCCTGGACAACCGCCCCCTGAAGTGGGAGGAGTTCCAGGAGCGCATCGGGCAGACCGTCTACCTGTCGGCGACCCCCGGCGCCTACGAGCTCTCCCGCTCCAAGGGCGTCGTCGAGCAGATCATCCGCCCGACCGGCCTGGTCGACCCCGAGGTCGTGGTCAAGCCCACCGAGGGCCAGATCGACGACCTGGTGCACGAGATCCGCCGGCGCACGGAGAAGGACGAGCGGGTCCTCGTCACCACGCTGACCAAGAAGATGGCCGAGGACCTCACCGACTACTTCGTGGAACTCGGCATCCAGGTCCGTTACCTGCACAGCGACGTCGACACCCTGCGCCGCATCGAGCTGCTGCGCGAGCTGCGCTCCGGTGAGTTCGACGTCCTGGTCGGCATCAACCTGCTCCGTGAGGGCCTCGACCTGCCCGAGGTGTCCCTGGTGGCGATCCTGGACGCCGACAAGGAGGGCTTCCTCCGCTCGGGCACGTCGCTGATCCAGACCATCGGCCGCGCGGCGCGCAACGTCTCCGGCCAGGTCCACATGTACGCCGACAAGATCACTCCGGCGATGGAGAAGGCCATCGAGGAGACCAACCGCCGCCGGGAGAAGCAGATCGCCTACAACAGGGCGAACGGCATCGATCCCCAGCCGCTGCGCAAGAAGATCAACGACATCGTGGCGCAGATCGCCCGCGAGGAGGTCGACACCGAGCAGCTCCTCGGCTCCGGCTACCGCAGGACGAAGGACGGCAAGGGCGCCAAGGCACCCGTGCCGTCGCTCGGCGACAAGGCGGTCAAGGCTGCCAAGGGCGCCAAGGGCGCCAAGGGAAGGACGGTGCCCACGGACCGCCCGGCGGCCGAACTCGCCGAGCAGATCGAGGAGATGACCGAACGCATGCGCGCCGCCGCCGCGGAGCTGCAGTTCGAGGTCGCGGCCCGGCTGCGCGACGAGGTCGCCGAGATGAAGAAGGAGCTGCGGCAGATGCGGGAGGCGGGCCTGGCGTGAGCTCCGCGACCGTGCCGGACCCCGCCCTGCGCGCCGAGTGTTGCAACACCGACACAAAGGGCGGTCCGGGGTTCGGCGCGGTCGGCGGCCCTGCGTAGGGTTCTGACAACCGCGCAGCACCACCGCGCGGCAACAGGGGACCGTCGAGAGGGGATTCAGCCGTGTCCGTCAACATGACCAAGGGTCAGGCCATCAGCCTGGAGAAGAAGGACGGGGCCACCCTGACCGCGGTCCGCATGGGACTCGGCTGGCAGGCGGCGAAGCGGCGCGGCCTGTTCGGCTCCCGTACCCGCGAGATCGACCTGGACGCGTCCGCCGTCCTCTTCGCCGGCGGGGAGCCGCGGGACGTGGTCTTCTTCCGTCACCTGGTGAGCGACGACGGTTCCGTGCGCCACACCGGGGACAACCTGGTGGGCGGCGTCGGCCAGGGCGGGGACGACGAGGCCATCCTCGTGGACCTGCAGCGCGTCCCGGTCCACATCGACCAGATCGTCTTCACCGTCAACTCCTTCACCGGCCAGACGTTCCAGGAGGTGCAGAACGCGTTCTGCCGCCTCGTGGACGAGACCAACGGCCAGGAGCTCGCCCGCTACACCCTGGCCGGCGGCGGCGACTACACCGCCCAGATCATGGCCAAGGTGCACCGGGCCGGCGCCGGCTGGACGATGACCGCCATCGGCGCCCCGGCCGACGGCCGCACCTTCCAGGACCTGATGCCGGCGATCCTGCCGCACCTGTAGGACCGGGCCGCCCGCTCACCCGGCGCGGCACGCACGACATCACGACACAGGGGGGCGACGGCGATGACGGCCGAGCTGGTGCGGGGGCAGAACCACCCGCTGTCCCAGGTACTGCTGGAGATCCGGATCTCGGCCGGAGTGCCGGTGCTGACCGGAGCCACGCTCGGCGACGAGCAGGGCGCCGTGCACGGCCCTGAGCGGGTGGCCCGCCCCGGCGCGCCCGCGCCGCCCGGCGTCGAGGTGCCCGGGCGGGCCGCCGCCGAACAGCGCGTGGCCGTCGACCTGGCCGCCCTGCCCGAAGCCGTGCACCGTGTCGGCGTGTTCTGCGCGCTGCCGACCGGGACCGGAGGTCCGCTCCGCTTCGGCGCCGTCCCCGCTCCGCACGCCGCGGTGAGCGGCCCCGGCGGCGCCGAACTCGTCTCCTACACCGTCACCGGTCTGGAGGCCGAGGCGGCCGTGATCGTCCTCGAGCTGTACCGCAGACAGGGAGGGTGGAAGGTCCGCGCGATGGGCCAGGGCTACGCGGACGGTCTGCCCGCGCTGCTCACGGACCAAGGGGTGCGCGACGCCGACGACCTCGCCGCCGCCGTCCAGACGGCGGCGGCCGGCGCCCCGCCCCGTCCGGCGGCGCCGCACGACTCCGGTCCCGAGGCCGCGTCCGCGCGCGACCCCCTGGCCGCCTCCGCCTCCGCCGCCGACCGCCGGCCCGCGCCCGCTCACGAACCGGCCCGCTCGCCCGGCCCGCAGGGTCCCGCCGACGACACGGCACGCAACCCCTACGAGATCGGGGCCCGCGTCCCGGACTCCCGGGATTCCGGCGGAGGCGTCGACTACACCCATCCCCGCCGCGCCCCGCGCACCCCGCCCCCGTCGCAGGACCCGGCCTCCCCGGCCGCCGACGGGCACCCCGCCCGGCCGGTGGCCGGGGACGCCGTGGGCTGGTCCATGGAGGAGCGGCTGTACAACCAGGTGTGGGGCATGTTCGAGGACCTGGCCCGCACCACGGCCGCCTACCGCAGCGCCGTGGACTTCGCCGACTCGCGCCTGGAGAAGGAGCTCGACCGGATCCTCGCCGACCCGCGCGTCCGGCTCGGCACGGCGGGCGACGCCGCACGCGAGGAGGCCCACGCCCGCCGCACCCGGTTGACCGACCAGGCACGCGCGGCCCTGGACCGGGACCTGGCCCAGCTCACCGCCGAGGCCGAGGTGGTGGAGCCCGCGCTCCCGCCCGCCTACGCCCGCTGGGACAACCCCGTCTGGCACGCCTATCGGGTGCCCGCCGAGCCGCCGATGGCCCTGCGGCTCGGCGACCTCCACCTTCTCGAGAGCGCGCCGCTGAGCATCCCGCTGCTGCTCCGGCTGCCGCTGGAGCGCGGGGTGTGGTTCGACAGCGGGCCGACCGCGGCGGACGGCGACCTGCCGCACTCCGCCGAGCTGCGGCACCTGGCCGTGGAGGCGGCGGCCGCCCTCGCGGCGCGCCTGCTCGCCGTGCACCCGCCGGGCGCGTTCGCGGTGCACGTCATCGACGCCGCCGGGGCAGGGGGGCGGGCCCTGCTGCCGCTGACCCGGGCCGGAGTGCTCGCCGGGCCGCCCGCGACCGGGGCCGCGGGCGTCGGACAGGTGCTGGAGAGGCTGACCCGGAGGGTCGACCTGGTGCAGATGGCGGTGCGCGGCGGTGTCGCTGAGTCCCTGCCCCCCGACGTGGACACCGCGCAGCAGCTGCTGATCGTCAACGATTTCCCGCACGGGTTCGACGACCGGGCGGTGACCCGGCTGCGCTACCTCGCCGACGAGGGGCCGGCCGTCGGTGTTCACCTTCTGCTGGTGGCGGACCGCGAGGACGCGGCCGCCTACGGCCCCCTGCTCGATCCGCTGTGGCGTTCGCTGCTGCGCCTGACGCCGCTTCCCGACGACCACCTCGCCGATCCGTGGGTCGGTCATGCCTGGACGTACGAGCCCTCACTCGTCCCGGTCGGCAGCCGGGTCCTGGAAGAGGTCCTCGCGGAGGTGGCAAGAGCGCAGCCCAAGCTCAGGTAAAGCGCCACTGACCAGCTGACTTGGTTATTCTTTTACTGTGCTCTTTACCTTTCCTTGGTGATTCGGGTACTGTCTTCCGTACGGAGGGGAGTACTCCCTGACTGCGGCGCACCCGTCAGTACGGACCTGTTCCGGTCCCGGGACGCCGGCCCATCTCGGGTGGAAGAGACCTCCGGCAGCGACCACGCTGTTCGTGTTTGCCGTGACCGAATGCCGGAGGTTCAGTGGACGTCACCATGACCCTGTGGGTCCTCACCGTCGTGGGACTCGCCGTCCTGATCGCAGTCGACTTCTTCATCGGTCGCAAGCCCCATGACGTGTCCGTCAAGGAAGCGGGCATCTGGACCGTCGTCTGGATCGCCCTCGCCGGACTCTTCGGTGTCGGCCTCCTCGTCTTCGGAGGCGGACAACCGGCCGGCGAGTTCTTCGCGGGCTTCATCACCGAGAAGTCGCTGAGCGTCGACAACCTCTTCGTCTTCGTCCTGATCATGGCGAAGTTCGCCGTGCCCACCCAGTACCAGCAGCGCGTTCTGCTCGTCGGCGTGCTCATAGCCCTGGTCCTGCGGGCGGTCTTCATCGCCGCGGGAGCCGCGATCATCGCCAGCTTCTCCTGGATCTTCTACCTCTTCGGCGCGTTCCTGATCTGGACCGCGTGGAAGCTCGTCCAGGACGCCCGCGCGGACGAGGAGGACGAGGAGTACGAGGAGAACAAGCTGCTGAAGGCCGCCGAGCGCAGGTTCGGCGTGGCCGACCGGTACCACGGCACCAAGCTGTGGATCCAGCAGAACGGCAAGCGCGTCATGACCCCGATGCTGGTCGTGATGCTGGCCATCGGCACCACCGACGTGCTGTTCGCCCTGGACTCCATACCCGCGATCTTCGGCCTGACCCAGGACCCGTACATCGTCTTCACCGCGAACGCCTTCGCCCTGATGGGTCTGCGTCAGCTGTACTTCCTCATCGGCGGGCTGCTGCGAAAGCTGGTCCACCTCTCCTACGGCCTGTCGATCATCCTGGGCTTCATCGGCGTCAAGCTGGTGCTGCACGCCCTGCACGAGTCCGGTGTCCATGTGCCCGAGATCAGCATCCCGGTCTCGCTCGGCGTGATCTGCGCGGTCCTCGCCGTCACCACCGTCACCAGTCTGGTGGCCTCCAGGAAGCAGGCCGCGGCCGAGGCGGCGCACACCGACGGCGAAGGCGCCCGGAAGGGCAGCGTCGACGCCTGACCGGACGCGGCGTTCGTACCAGGCCGTCGCCAGGGCCGCCGCGGGGGCGGCCACGTCCGGTCGCGGGACGGCGCCGGCCCCGCTCCCCGGAAGCAACGGCAGGTGCACCACTCGGCCGCGGTCGCCCACCCGGCACTGCGACCACCGGGCGCACGTCAGCCGGCGACCGGCTCCGCCACGGGCACGGGCACGGGCCGCGTCTCCGGCAGCAGCGCGAAGCACGCCAGGCTGACCAGGGCGACGCCCGTCAGATAGGCCCCCACACCCCAGGGGACGCGCCCGCCCCGCTCGGCGAGCGCCGTGGCCACGATCGGGGTGAGCGCGCCGCCGAGGACGCCGCCGAGGTTGTAGCCCACCGCCGCGCCCGTGCAGCGCACCCGCGGCTCGTAGAGTTCCGGCAGGTAGGCGGCGATCACCGCGAACATGGTGATGAAGGCGACCAGGGCGCCCAGGATCGCGAGGAACATCAGCAGCGGCTCGCCGGTGGCGAGCAGCCCGACCATCGGGAGCATCCACAGCGCGCAGGCCGCACACCCCGTCAGGCACAGGGGACGGCGCCCGAACCGGTCGCCGAGCAGCGCCATGAACGGTGTGAGCGCCCCCTTGACGACCACGGCGGCCATGACACAGGTCAGCATGACCGCACGGCTGACCCCGAGCCGATCCGTCGCATACGCCAGCGACCACGTGGTGACCGCGTAGAACACCGCGTACCCGGCGGCCAGCGCGCCCGCCGTCAGCAGCACCAGCCGCCCGTGACGCCGCACGACCTCGACGACGGGCACGCGCGCGTGGTCGTCGATCTCCAGGAACCGGGGGCTCTCCGCGAGGGACGAGCGCAGCCACAGACCGGCCGCCGCCAGCGCGCCGGCCGCCCAGAACGGCACGCGCCACCCCCACCGCGCGAACTGCGCGTCGGACAGCGCCGCAGACAGGGCGAGCATCACCCCGTTGGCCAGCACGAAGCCGAACGCCGGTCCGACCTGCGGGAAACTCGACCACAGGGCGCGGCGGCCGGCGGGGGCGTGCTCGGCGGTCAGCAGCACCGCCCCGCCCCACTCCCCGCCGAGCCCCAGCCCCTGCAGGAAGCGCAGCACGAGCAACAGCGCCGGTGCGGCCGCGCCGATCGTCCCGTACGACGGCACACAGCCGACCGCGACCGTCGAGGCGCCGGTCAGCAGCAGGGAGAGGACGAGCACCGGCCGCCGTCCGCGCCGGTCCCCGAGGTGCCCGAACACCACCGAGCCCAGCGGCCGGGCCACGAACCCGACGCCGAACGTCCCGAACGCCGCCAGCGTCCCCGCGACCGGTGAGAACGTCGGGAAGAACAGCGGCCCCAGCACCAGAGCCGCCGCCGTCCCGTAGACGAAGAAGTCGTAGAACTCGATCGCGGTGCCGGCCAGGGAGGCGGCGGCGAGCCGCGGCATGGACGGGGCGCTGGCGGGGCGTGCGGGGCGTACATCGTGCATGCCGCGTCAACTACCGGCCCCGGGCGCGGGTTACGGGGGCGCGGCGAAGCGGTCACCGGACCTGGGTGCGCGCCGGGGCGGCCGGCGCGCAGGGCACGCCGTACGCTCCGGCCACCGTGATAGACCGGGTGCGAGCAGCGGTCGTCGACGCACCGCCCCGAACGGACCGGAGGAACCGTGCCCCGCACCCTGGCCAACGCCCCGATCATGATCCTCAACGGGCCCAACCTGAACCTGCTCGGCCGGCGCCAGCCCGAGATCTACGGCAAGGACACCCTGGCCGACGTCGAGGCGCTGTGCACGGAGGCGGCGGCCGCGCACGGCGGCACGGTGGACTTCCGGCAGTCCAACCACGAGGGCGAACTGGTCGACTGGATCCACGAGGCGCGCGAGAACCACTGCGGGATCGTCATCAACCCCGGCGCCTACTCGCACACCTCCATCGCGATCCTGGACGCGCTCAACGCCTGCGACGGCATGCCCGTCCTGGAGGTGCACATCTCCAACGTCCACCGGCGCGAGTCGTTCCGGCACCACTCGTACGTCTCGCTGCGCGCCGACGGCGTGATCGCCGGCTGCGGAGTGCAGGGGTACGTGTTCGGCGTGCAGCGGGTCGCGGCCCTGCTGGGAGCCGTCCGCGCGGACGCGTAGCCGAGCGGGTCACAGCCGGCCCGCCTCCGTGATCCGCCGCAGGAAGCGCCGGGTGCGCTCCTGCCGCGGGTCGCCGAAGACCTGCTCGGCGGTGCCGCGCTCGAGCACGACCCCGCCGTCCAGGAAGCACACCTGGTCGGCGACGTCCCGCGCGAACCCCATCTCGTGCGTCGCCAGCACCATGGTCATGCCCTCGTCCTTCAGACCGCGGACCACCTCCAGCACCTCGCCCACGAGTTCGGGGTCGAGCGCCGCCGTGATCTCGTCCAGGAGCAGCAGCCGGGGCCGCACGGCGAGGGCCCGCACGATCGCCACGCGCTGCTGCTGGCCGCCGCTGAGCCGGTCCGGGTAGGCGTCCGCCTTCCCGGCCAGGCCCAGGCGCCCCAGCAGGCCCCTCGCCCGTTCCTCGGCCTCCTCGCGCGCCACGCCGTGCACCCGGCGTGGCGCGAGGGTGATGTTGTCGAGCACGCTCATGTGCGGGAAGAGGTTGTACGCCTGGAAGACGACGCCGATGCGGCGCCGTACCGCGTCCCGGTCGGCGCGCGGGTCGGTGATCTCCTCGCCGTCCAGCCAGATCGCCCCGTCGTCGATCTCCTCCAGGAGGTTGGCACAGCGCAGCAGCGTGGACTTGCCGGAGCCCGAGGCGCCGATCAACGCGGTCACCGTGTGCGGGGCGACCTCCAGGCCGACGTCCCGCAGGACGACCGACCCGCCGAAGGTCTTGCGGACGGACTCCATCCGCAGGACGGGTGTGCTGTTCTCGGCGGCGCTCACCGGGATCCTCCCCAGGTACTCACGAAGACCCTCCCTGGGCTCGCAGCCGGTCCGTCCGGGCCGTCACCCAGTCCGTGAAGCGGGTCATCGGAATGGTCAGCGCCACGAACACCAGACCCGCGACGATGTACGGCGTGTAGTTCAGACTGCGCCCCACGACGATGTCGGCCGCGCGGACCGCGTCCACCGCGCCGCCGATCGACACCAGACCGGTGTCCTTCTGCAGCGACACGAGGTCGTTGAGCAGCGGCGGCACCTGCCGGCGCACCGCCTGCGGCAGCACGACGTACCGCAGGGCCTGCCGGTGGGTCAGGCCCAGGGAGCGTGCCGCCGCACGCTGCGAGGGGTGGACGGACTCGATGCCGGCGCGGAACACCTCCGCCACGTACGCCGAGTACGTCAGCGTCAGCGCCGTACCGCCGAGCAGCACCGGATCGACGGTCACCCCCTGCAGCCGCAGCGCGGGCACGCCCAGGACGACGATCATCAGGTTGATGATCAGCGGGAGGCCGCGGAAGAAGTCGGTGTACGCCGCGGCCAGCACCCGCAGCGGGAAGAACACCGGACCGCGCAGGGTCCGTGCGACGGCGATCAGCATGCCGAGGACCAGGACGGCGGCGCCGCAGACCAGCAGCAGGCGGACGTTCAGCCACAGTCCTTCGAGGACCTTGGGGAGCGCCTCGCGCGCGTAGTGCGCGCTGAAGAACGTCTCCCGGGTGCGCGGCCAGCCGGGGGCGTCGACGACGATCAGGTAGAGCACCGCTGCCGTGGCGAGCGTCGACACAGCGGCCACCGCCGTGGCCCGGCGGGCACGCGCGCGTCGGTGGCGTTCACGCTCCAGCCGCCGCGCGGAGGGGGTGTAACCGTCGGGCGCGGGAGGGGCGCCGGCGCCCGGGCCGTGCTCGCCGCCCGTCCCCTCCGGGGCCGGCCCGCCCTTGGTGAGCGTCACTTGAGCACCGGGGCGTCGACGGCCTCGGAGAGCCACTGCTTCTCGAGGCCGGCCAGCGTGCCGTTCCTGCGCAGGGCGTCGACGGCGCCGCTCACGCACGGTGTCAGCGCGCTGCCCTTGTCGAGCACGAGCCCGAACTGCTCGGGAGTGCCGCCCTGGTGCTCGAACTGTCCGACGATCTCGGCGTTCGTCACCTCGGCCGCGGTGATGTAGAAGGCGGTCGGCAGGTCGGTGACGACGGCGTCGACCTGCCCGTTCCGCAGCGCGGACTTGGCCTGGTCGTTCTTGGCGTAGACGGCCGCCTCGCGCTCCGGCTTCACCACCTCGGTGATGTAGTCGAGGCTGGTGGTGCCCACCTGGGCGCCCAGCTTGAGTTTCCTCAGGTCCGCGACGCTCGTCGCCTCGGCGGCCTTGCCGCCCTTGAGCGCGATGACGGCCTGACGCACGTCGTAGTAACCGGAGGAGAAGTCCACGGCCTTCCTGCGCTCGGCGCTGATCGACACCTGGTTGATGTCGAAGTCGAAGGTCTTCACGCCCGGTGCGAACGCCTTGTTGAACGGCACGCTCTGCCAGGCGACCGCGCTCCTGTCGTAGCCCAGCTGCTTCGCCACGGCATAGGCGACCGCCGACTCGAAGCCCTTGCCGTTGGCGGGCTCGTCGCCCTTGAACCACGGCTCGTACGCGGGTTCGTCCGTGGCGACGGTCAGCTTTCCGGGCGTCTTGGTGGGGAGCCTGCCCTTGACGCAGCTCTTCGCGTCCGACCGGGACGGGGCGGCCGACGCCTTCTCCTCGGGCTGCGGGGCGCAGCCGACGGCGGCGGCGAGCAGGGCTGTGGCCGCGGCGGCTGCTGCGCGGCGAAGGGTGCGGTGGGCAGGGTGCATGGCGGGAGAGTGGCAGCGGAAACCGCGTCTGTCCAGGTCACAGCGGTAGTTGTCCGCATGCTGGGAACGGGTGTTGCGGCCGTGTGAACAGGACGTACGCGCATCACGCGTGTGTGAACACCGGCGTACGCGGCCCCACACGTGGGCACGCGGACGGGTGCGGGCCCCGCGCCGGCCCGGAGCCCGGGCCGCCGGCCGAGGGCGGGGTTGAAGACCGGCGGCCCCTACCGCGCAGGAGCCGTCGTCCTGTGCGGGGCTGCCACCAGTTGACCGCGCGGTGCCGGTCCGCGGCAGCGCGCACACGGACGCGGCGCGTGCGCAACGTTCACACGGGGCGCACGGAGCGCGCGTGCGCGCGGGGCAGGTGAGCGACGCGTACGCCCGGCGCGCACCCAGGTGGCACCCGCGGGGAGCCGCCCTGTCCGGCACCGGGCGCGCAGCGCAGCGTCCGTCCACCCACGGGGTGCGCACGACCGGCGCCGCTCACCATCCGCGCGCGTGCCACTCCGGCAGATGCGGCCGCTCCGCGCCCAGCGTGGTGTCGTTGCCGTGTCCGGGGTAGACCCACGTCTCGTCCGGCAGCGTGTCGAAGAGCTTGGTCTCCACGTCGTGGATCAGCCGGGCGAACGCCTTCGGATCCTTGTGCGTGTTGCCGACGCCGCCCGGGAAGAGGCAGTCGCCGGTGAAGACGTGCGGGTGGCCGTGCGGGTCGTCGTAGACCAGCGCGATGGAACCGGGGGTGTGTCCGACCAGGTGGCGCGCGGTGAGCTCCACGCGGCCCACCCTGATCACGTCGCCGTCGTCGACGAGGACGTCGGTGGGCACCGGGATGCCGGGGGCGTCCTCCCGGCCGGCGTAGGTGCGCGCGCCCGTGGCGGCGACGACCGCGGCGAGCGCCTGCCAGTGGTCGCCGTGCCGGTGCGTGGTGACGACGGACGCGATGCCGTCGTCACCGATCATGCCGAGGAGCGTCTCCGCCTCGTTCGCGGCGTCGATCAGGAGCTGCTCGTCGGTGGCCCGGCAGCGCAGCAGATAGGCGTTGTTGTCCATCGGGCCGACCGCGATCTTCGTGATCATCAGGTCTTTCAGCTCGTGCACGTCCGCCGGTCCGCCGACCGTGACCTCTCCGGAGTACGTCATGGCGATCAGCCTATAGCGGGGGAGTCCCGCGGACCGGTCGCCGTCTACAGCGGAGGCAGCGTCGGCAGCGCCCCGCCCCGCACCTCCAGCGCCGCACCGTCGCGGCGCCCGGCGAGCCAGCCCACCAGGTCGGCCGGCCGGCCGCTCACCGTGACCTCGGGCCCGTCCGCCTCCCGGCCGGTGCGCCACGCGCGCGTGCCGTCCGTGACGCGGATCGCGGGGACGCCGGGGTGCCCGGAGAACCGCTGCGCGAGGAAGTCGGTCTCCCGCTCCAGGAACTCCGCCGGGACGTCCTCCAGCTCGTACCCGATCCCCAGGTCCACATGGTGCAGCTCGACCTCCGCCCACCGCCGGAACGGGACGCGGGACGCCGAGTCGGTGACCCCGTTGCGCAGCTCCACCGTCCGCGTCCAGTCCGCGGGCGCCTCCCCGGCCGCCTGGAACCGGGCCGCGCTCTCGCGGACGTCGGCGAGCTGCGCCGCCGCCGCACGCGGGGCGCCGCGCTCGATGTCCGCGTCGCGCTGCTCGGCGCTCACGTACATCGGGCGGCCTTCCAGGACGTTCACCAGAGCGTCCGCGTTCCGGGCGAGGTGCGCGAGGACGTGGCCGCGGCTCCAGCCCGGAAGCCGGGACGGCTCGGCGAGCGAGGCGTCGTCCAGCTCGGCCACCGCGGTGAGGAGCCGGTCGGTCGCCTTCCGTACACAGGCCAGGTCATGAGCGTGATCCGTCATGCCGCCGACCCTAGCCCCGCCACCTCTTCGAGTGAAGGTGGTGCACCCGGCCCAGAAATCGAATGCGCGTGCTATATGGTCGAAGGCGGCGTCGGGCATGCCGGAGACGGCGTCGGGCATGCTGGAGGGCCGGGGGTTGTTATGCAACCGGGCAATCCGACCGGCGTTGTCAGTGGCTCCCCCTAGTCTGAAGAAGCACGGGGGCCCCGCCCCTGTCACTTCTCTCAAGAAAGGTGCGGACCGGCGTGGCCGACCGTCTCATCGTCCGTGGCGCGCGCGAGCACAACCTGAAGAACGTCTCGCTCGACCTGCCTCGCGACTCGCTCATCGTCTTCACGGGCCTGTCCGGGTCGGGCAAGTCCTCCCTGGCCTTCGACACGATCTTCGCCGAGGGCCAGCGCCGTTACGTGGAGTCGCTCTCCTCGTACGCACGGCAGTTCCTCGGCCAGATGGACAAGCCCGACGTCGACTTCATCGAGGGCCTCTCGCCGGCGGTCTCCATCGACCAGAAGTCGACCTCCCGCAACCCGCGCTCGACGGTCGGCACCATCACCGAGGTCTACGACTACCTGCGCCTGCTCTTCGCGCGCATCGGCAAGCCGCACTGCCCCGAGTGCGGCCGCCCGATCTCGCGCCAGTCGCCGCAGGCCATCGTGGACCGGGTCCTGGAGCTGCCGGAGGGAAGCCGCTTCCAGGTGCTGTCCCCGCTGGTGCGCGAGCGCAAGGGCGAGTTCGTCGACCTCTTCGCCGACCTGCAGACCAAGGGCTACTCCCGCGCGCGCGTGGACGGCCGGACCGTCCAGCTGTCCGATCCGCCGGCCCTGAAGAAGCAGGAGAAGCACACCATCGAGGTGGTCGTGGACCGCCTCACGGTGAAGGACTCGGCCAAGCGCCGCCTCACCGACTCCGTGGAGACCGCGCTCGGCCTGTCCGGCGGCATGGTCGTGCTCGACTTCGTGGACCTCCCCGAGGACGACCCCGAGCGCGAGCGCATGTTCTCGGAGCACCTGTACTGCCCGTACGACGACCTGTCCTTCGAGGAGCTGGAGCCCCGCTCCTTCTCCTTCAACTCGCCCTTCGGCGCCTGCCCCGAGTGCACCGGCATCGGCACGCGCATGGAGGTCGACCCGGAACTGATCGTCCCGGACCCCGACAAGTCCCTGGACGAGGGCGCCATCCACCCCTGGTCCCACGGGCACACCAAGGACTACTTCGGCCGGCTGGTCGGCGCCCTCGCGGACGCCCTCGGCTTCCGCACGGACATCCCCTTCGCCGGCCTGCCGCAGCGCGCCAAGAAGGCCCTGCTGCACGGCCACAGGACCCAGATCGAGGTGCGGTACCGCAACCGGTACGGCCGCGAGCGCGTCTACACCACGCCCTTCGAGGGCGCGGTGCCCTTCGTGAAGCGCCGGCACAGCGAGGCCGAGAGCGACGCCAGCCGCGAGCGCTTCGAGGGCTACATGCGCGAGGTGCCCTGCCCCTCCTGCGAGGGCACGCGCCTGAAGCCGATCGTCCTCGCGGTCACGATCATGGGGAAGTCGATCGCCGAGGTCTCCGCGATGTCGATCAGCGACTGCGCCGACTTCCTGGGCGAGCTGAAGCTGAGCGCCCGCGACAAGAAGATCGCCGAGCGGGTCCTGAAGGAGGTCAACGAGCGGCTGCGGTTCCTGGTCGACGTCGGCCTGGACTACCTCTCGCTCAACCGCGCCGCCGGCACGCTCTCCGGCGGCGAGGCCCAGCGCATCCGCCTGGCCACGCAGATCGGCTCCGGCCTCGTCGGCGTCCTGTACGTCCTGGACGAGCCGTCCATCGGCCTGCACCAGCGGGACAACCACCGGCTGATCGAGACCCTCGTCCGGCTGCGGGACATGGGCAACACGCTCATCGTCGTCGAGCACGACGAGGACACCATCAAGGTCGCCGACTGGATCGTGGACATCGGCCCGGGCGCCGGCGAGCACGGCGGCAAGGTCGTGCACAGCGGCTCGGTGAAGGAGCTGCTCGACAACACCGAGTCGCAGACCGGCGCGTACCTCTCGGGCCGCAAGTCGATCCCCGTCCCGGACGTGCGCCGCCCGCGCGACCCGTCCCGGCAGCTCACGGTGCACGGGGCCCGGGAGAACAACCTGCGGGACATCGACGTGTCCTTCCCGCTGGGTGTCTTCACGGCCGTCACGGGTGTCTCCGGATCCGGCAAGTCGACGCTGGTCAACGACATCCTCTACACGCACCTGGCCCGCGAGCTGAACGGCGCCCGCACCGTCCCCGGACGGCACACGCGCGTGGCGGGCGACGACCTGGTCGACAAGGTCGTGCACGTCGACCAGTCGCCGATCGGCCGCACCCCGCGGTCCAACCCGGCGACGTACACCGGAGTCTTCGACCACATCCGCAAGCTGTTCGCCGAGACCACCGAGGCGAAGGTCCGCGGCTATCAGCCCGGCCGCTTCTCCTTCAACGTCAAGGGCGGCCGCTGCGAGAACTGCGCGGGCGACGGCACGATCAAGATCGAGATGAACTTCCTCCCGGACGTCTACGTCCCGTGCGAGGTCTGCCACGGCGCCCGGTACAACCGGGAGACCCTGGAGGTCCACTACAAGGGCAAGTCCATCGCCGAGGTGCTGAACATGCCGATCGAGGAGGCCATGCACTTCTTCGAGGCGGTCCCGGCGATCTCCCGCCACCTGAAGACGCTGCACGACGTCGGTCTCGGCTATGTCCGCCTCGGCCAGTCCGCCACCACCCTCTCCGGCGGTGAGGCGCAGCGTGTGAAGCTCGCCAGCGAACTGCAGAAGCGCTCCACCGGACGCACCGTCTACGTCCTGGACGAGCCGACCACCGGTCTGCACTTCGAGGACATCAGCAAGCTGCTCAAGGTCCTCGGCGGGCTGGTCGACAAGGGCAACACGGTCATCGTCATCGAGCACAACCTCGACGTGATCAAGACCGCCGACTGGATCGTGGACATGGGTCCGGAGGGCGGCGCCGGCGGCGGCCTGGTGGTCGCCGAGGGCACGCCGGAACAGGTCGCCGCCGTCCCCGCCAGTCACACCGGCAAGTTCCTGCGCGAGGTCCTGGGCGACCGGGTCAGCGACGCCGAGCCAATGAAGGCGCCGCGGTCCACGACGGCCCGGAGGACGGCCGCGGCCAAGACGCCGGCGAAGAAGGCGGTGACGGCCGAGGCCGACGGCACCGCGACCAGGAAAACCGCGGCCACGAAGAAGGCCACGGCCGCGGAGAAGCGCACGCGGGCCCGCAAGGCCTGAGACGACCGGACCGGAGGAGGCTCACAGCCCCCTCCGGCCCCGGCACCGGCTCCGGACACCGCACCGCCTCCGCCCACTGCCTGTACCGCATCGGGAACGCGGCGCCCCGCGGGAGCTCCCGCGGGGCGCGCTGGTTCCTCGAAGCAGCCCGCTCACAGCGCGGCGTAGCCGCCCAGCTCCGACGCGTACGGCGGCTCGGCCCCCGCCCGGGAGCAGGTGACCGCCGCCGCGCGGGCCGCGAAGCGCAGCAGCCGGGTCCAGCCCTCCGCCCCGAGGGCGGCGAGCGCTTCCCGGGACAGCGCGTCTTGGACTGCCAGCCCGTGCAGCAGGGCGGCGTTCACCGTGTCACCGGCGCCGATGGTGTCCACGACGTCCACCGCCTCGCCCGGTACGGAGTACTCGCCGCCG
The DNA here is from genome assembly GCF_040613915.1 of Streptomyces sp. NPDC006193. Lineage (NCBI taxonomy): Bacteria > Bacillati > Actinomycetota > Actinomycetes > Kitasatosporales > Streptomycetaceae > Streptomyces > Streptomyces sp. NPDC006193. The sequence goes on along the minus strand of NZ_JBEXTB010000038.1, from coordinate 15,692 downwards.
TCCCGGGTGAACGCGGTCAGACCGTCGCCGCCCCGGGTCACCACCACGGCCGACGGCCCCGCGGCCAGCCACTCCTGCGGGGTGCCGCCGAGCCACGCGGCGTCCTCCACGGACAGCTTCAGCAGCGTCACCGAGGGCAGCCAGCTCTTGAAACGCGCCCGGTAGGCGTCCGCGTCCGGGATCAGCCCTGCCCGGATGTTCGGGTCCAGCGCCGTGAACAGCCCCTGCTCCGCGGCGGCGCGCATCAGCTCCTCGTAGGCGCTGGCCCCCGGTTCCAGCACGAGCGAGCAGGTGCCGAAGGACACCGCGCGCGTGCCGGCGGGGAGAGCGGCGGGGGCGGTGAACAGGCGGTCGGCGGTGCCGTCGACGTAGAAGGAGTAGGCGGCCGAGCCGGCGTCGTCGATCGTGGCCACCGCCAGGGTCGTCGGCTCCTGCCCCCGCTGGACGCCGGACACGTCGACGCCGGACCTGCGCAGCCCGTCGAGCAGGGCCTCGCCGAAGGCGTCGTTCGACGTCCGCGAGCAGAAGGCGGTGGGGGAGCCGAGCCGGCCGAGGGCCACGGCGGTGTTGTACGGGCCTCCGCCGAGCGCCGGCTTCAGCTCGGCGAGGGCCCCGGGGCCCTGCGGTACCAGGTCGATCAGTGCCTCACCGGCGACGACGATCACGGGGTGGTTCCCTTCTCGGACAGCGGGGACGATGCGGTGCGCCCGGCCGTTCCCGCGGGACCGGGCTCCTCGGGGCATCCGCAGGACGTGCGGTGGACGAACGTGCACGGCAGCCGGACCGTCCGGGGCGCGCGTCCCGGCCCGGCCAGCCGGTCCAGGAGCAGCCGGACGGCCTGCGCGCCCAGTTCCCGGCTGGGCTGGGCGACGGCGGTCAGCCGGGGCGAGAACAGGTCGGCCCAGGCGAAGTCGTCGAAGCAGCACAGGGCCATGTCGTCCGGTACGGACCGGCCGTGCCGGCGCAGCGCGCGCAGGGCGCCGATGGTCATCGCGTTGTTGGCGGTGACGAGGGCCGTGGGCGGATCGGGCAGGGAGAGCAGCGCCGCCGTGGCCTCCTCGGCGCCCTCGGAGGCGGAGTTGCCGGACACGAGGAGACGGTCGTCGTGGGAGAGCCCGGCGGCGGTCAGGCCTTCCCGGTACCCGCGCACGCGCTCATGGGTGGTGCTGAGTCCGGGCAGACCCGCGATCAGACCGATCCGGCGGTGTCCCAGCCAGGCGAGGTGGGTGACGAGCCGGGCCGTCGGCGCGGCGCTCCCGGCGCAGACCTGGTCGAACCACGGCGCGCCCGCCGACGTGACGGCGTCCGGGCCGTTGCCCGGCGGACGGTCCTCCGGCACGCCCCCGTCGATCAGCCGGTCCAGGAAGACGGTCGGCACGGCGTGCCGGCGGAGGTAGCCGACGAGATCGTCCGGCCGTGCGGAGGGAGCGACGATCATGCCGTCCACCCGGCGCTCGTGGAGCAACTGCGCGACCTTGCGCTCGTGCCGGGGGTCGTCGTGCGGGTCGGCGATGAGGAGGCTGTAGCCCGCCTCCAGGGCGGCGGTCTCGACGCCCTGGAGGATCTCCGTGAAGTAGGGGTTGCTGACGGCCGAGACCGCGAGGCCGATGGAGCGGGTGCGCGAGGTCACCAGGGAGCGGGCCAGCGTGTTGGGGGTGTAGCCGAGGGCGTCGACGGCGTCGAGCACGGCCTGGCGGGTGGGGGGCAGCACCGGACGCGTGCCGTTGAGCACGTGCGAGACGGTCGCCACGGAGACGCCCGCTCTGCGGGCGACGTCCGCCATGGTGGCCATGGCACTCCCTCCTGTGAGCCGATCGGGCGGGGGCCCGGGTCGGACGTGATACCGGGCCGGACCGCGAGCCGGTCGCACTCCGAGCCGGCGGAACCTTGAGCCGCCCGAGGCCCGTACAGCCGAGCCGTGGGGCACCCGGACACCCGGACACCCGGCCGCGACCGCCCCGTGCGCGGGCCGCCGAGGCCACCAGGACCATAGGGACCCGGTCCGAGCCTTCGGGCGGGACGGTATCCCATGAGCCCCCTCAGCGTAAACGCTTGCGCAAGCGTTTACGCGAGCAGCCCTCCGAACCCGTGGACGCAGCGCCTCCGCGTCCGCTTCCGTACGCCCCCGATCCGAGCCGGTGCACCCGCCCCCGCACCGAGAGCACCCCGTTCATCCGGGTATCGTCGCCCTGCACGCCCCTTGACCCTGGAGTCCCAGATGCCCGCCCGCCCCTCCGCGAGCCGCCGTACCGTTCTCAAGGGGGCCGCCATGGCCCCGGTCGCCGGACTCGGCCTGGCCGCCTGCTCGGCCCCCGGCGGTGACCGCCCGGCCGCCGCCACCCCGACGGAACCGGTCGACGTCGGCGCCGACAGCGAGGTCCCCGAGGGCGGGGCCAAGCTCTACCGGGACCACAACGTGGTGGTCAGCCGTGCCGCAGACGGCAGGCTGAAGGCGTACAGCACGATCTGCACGCACGCGGGGTGCCCGATCGACAGGCTGCGGGGGACGACCCTGGTCTGCCCCTGCCACGGCAGCGAGTTCGACGCCCTGACGGGCAAGGTGGTCCAGGCGCCGGCGACCGAGCCGCTGACCGAGCTGGCGGTCGAGACCGCGCACGGCAGGATCGTCGCCGGTCCGGCGGTCTGAGCGGCGGAGGCGGCACGCACGGCAGCCGTCCCCGTCCCGTCCCCGCCCCCGTCGCGGCTGCGCGGCTCACGGGTTCACGGGCCCGGCGGAGCCGTTGGCCCCCAGTCCCAGGCGATTCCCACGACGCCCGGCCGGATGCGGGGTTCGACGAGGTGGACGCAGTGGTGCGGCCCGGTCACCGTCAGCTCCTGCCCGCCGCCGCGCGGGGCCGCGGGCGAGTGCTGGGTGAAGCGGTGGCAGCGCACGGGAAGGGCGGCCGGGTCGAAACGCACCTGGAGCGCGTACTGGCCGCCGGGGGAGCCGAACCGGTGGAGGTACTCGTGGGACGTCCCGGCGGTGCCGTCCTCGACGCCGTACCGGAAGGAGAAGGTGTCGCCGGAGCGCAAGGCGGCGCCGAAGAGCAGCTCGGCCACGAGCACGCCGGTGTCCTGGTCCAGGCGGACGCGTCCGGTGCGGCAGTTCTCCAGGGCGTGCACGGTCATCCGGCCCGGATCGCAGCCCGGGTCGCCGCGGTGGACGGCGACGAAGCGGTCGACGCCGTCGCGGTGGGCCCGCACGATGTGGTGGGCCTCGCGGCTCGCCAGTTCGCCCCGGGCGCCGAGCCGGACGCGCTCGTGGTGCCCCAGGGTCTGCAGCCCGCCGTCCACGGACCGGCCCAGGTCGGCGGTGAGCCGGTCCAGTACGCCGGAGGCCTCGTTCACGGAGCGGTACGAGCGGCCCGCCGCCCGGCCCCCCGGGGTGCGCTCACCGGACTCGGCGAGCAGCCGGATCAGTGACTCCTCGGGCAGCCGGAGGATCTCCTCCAGCGCGCGCACGGCACGCAGCGATTCCGGGCGCTGCGGGCGGCGGGCGCCCTGCTGCCAGTAACTCAGGCTGGTCACGCCCACCTTGACGCCGCGGCGCGACAGATGGTGCTGCACCCGCTGGAGCGGCAGTCCGCGTGCGGCGATCGCGGCGCGCAGCGCCACGTGGAAGGGGCCGCCGCGCAGGGCCGTGTCCAGTTCCGCGGTGGGGACGTCCGCGTGTTCTGTGGCATGCCGCATACGGAGGGGCCTTTCTGTGAGGTGTCACTCCGGCTGGTCAGACCGTCCGTGCCGGGGCGGAGCGGGCCCCGTGGCCGCCGCGGCCGCCCCTGGAGGCGCGCCGTGCCCGTGTGCACGCGGGCACGGCCCCCGAGTCCCCCCGCATTGAAGCGTGTTGACCAGAACCCGACAACACTGCGAACCGACGCCGTGGACGAGTGGCCGGACCTCGCCCTCCCGGGGGCGGGGCCGCGCGCCGCCCCGGCCGCGCCGATCTCGGCGCGCGGGGCACCGTGCGGACACGGGCGCCGTCCACAGGCCCGACGCGGTGTCGGCGCTCGCCAGTAGGGTGTGAAGCATGGCCGACCCCTCCAGCTACCGCCCCAGGCCGGGAGACATCCCGGACTGCCCCGGGGTGTACAGGTTCCGTGACGAGCACCGCCGGGTGATCTACGTCGGAAAGGCGAAGAGCCTGCGCCAGCGCCTGGCGAACTACTTCCAGGACCTGGCGAACCTGCACCCGCGCACCCGGTCGATGGTGACCACCGCCGCGTCCGTGGAGTGGACCGTGGTGTCCACGGAGGTGGAGGCGCTGCAGCTGGAGTACTCCTGGATCAAGGAGTACGACCCCCGGTTCAACGTCAAGTACCGCGACGACAAGAGCTACCCGTACCTCGCGGTGACGATGAACGAGCGGTTCCCGCGCGTGCAGGTGATGCGCGGTCACAAGAAGAAGGGCGTGCGGTACTTCGGGCCGTACGCGCACGCGTGGGCCATCCGCGACACCGTCGACCTGCTGCTGCGGGTCTTCCCGGTGCGCACCTGCTCGGCCGGGGTCTTCAAGAACGCCTCCCGCACCGGCCGCCCCTGCCTGCTCGGCTACATCGGCAAGTGCTCCGCGCCCTGCGTCGGGCGGATCACCCCCGAGGACCACCAGGAGCTGGCCGAGGAGTTCTGCGACTTCATGGCCGGTCGCACGGGCACCTACCTCCGCCGTCTGGAGAAGCAGATGCGGGAGGCCGCCGAGGAGATGGAGTACGAGCGGGCGGCCCGGCTGCGCGACGACATCGGGGCCCTGAAGAAGGCCATGGAGAAGAACGCGGTCGTCCTCGCCGACGCGACCGACGCCGACCTGATCGCCGTCGCCGAGGACGAGCTGGAGGCGGCCGTGCAGATCTTCCACGTGCGCGGCGGCCGGGTGCGCGGCCAGCGCGGCTGGGTGACCGACAAGGTGGAGGAGATCACCACCGGCGCCCTCGTCGAGCACGCCCTGCAGCAGCTCTACGGCGAGGAGACCGGGGACGCGGTGCCCAAGGAGGTGCTGGTCCCGGCCCTGCCCGAGCCGGTCGAGCCGATCCAGGAGTGGCTGACCGGCCACCGCGGGTCGAACGTGTCGCTGCGCATACCGCAGCGCGGCGACAAGAAGGCGCTCATGGAGACCGTCCAGCGCAACGCCCAGCAGGCCCTCGCGCTGCACAAGACCAAGCGCGCCTCCGACCTGACCACGCGCTCGCGGGCGCTGGAGGAGATCGCCGAGGCCCTCGGTCTGGACAGCGCCCCGCTGCGGATCGAGTGCTACGACATCTCCCACCTCCAGGGCGACGACGTGGTGGCGTCCATGGTCGTCTTCGAGGACGGCCTGCAGCGCAAGAGTGAGTACCGCCGCTTCCAGATCAAGGGCTTCGCCGGCCAGGACGACGTCCGCTCCATGCACGAGGTGATCACCCGCCGCTTCAGGCGCTACCTCGCCGAGAAGGAGAGGACGGGGGAGTGGACCGAGGATGCCGGCGCCGCGGTCGCCCTCGACGCCGCCGACGGCGCCCCGGCCGGCGGCAACGGCCTGCACGGCACGGCGGACGGCGCGCTCACCGGCGCGAACGGCGCCCTCGCCGACGGGGACGGCGCGCTCACCGGCGCCCTCAAGGACGAGGACGGACGGCCCAGGAAGTTCGCGTACCCGCCCCAGCTCGTCGTGGTCGACGGCGGCCGGCCGCAGGTCGCGGCGGCCCGGCGCGCACTGGACGAACTGGGCATCGACGACATCGCCGTCTGCGGTCTGGCCAAGCGCCTGGAGGAGGTCTGGGTGCCCGGCGAGGACGACCCCGTGGTCCTGCCCCGCACCAGCGAGGGCCTCTACCTGCTGCAGCGCGTCCGCGACGAGGCCCACCGGTTCGCGATCGCCTACCAGCGCACCAAGCGCGCCAAACGCTTGCGCGCCGGTCCCCTGGACGACGTGCCCGGCCTCGGCGAGACCCGCAAGCAGGCCCTCATCAAGCACTTCGGCTCGGTGAAGAAGCTGCGGTCCGCCACCGTCGAGCAGATCCAGGAAGTGCCCGGGATAGGCCGGAAGACGGCCGAGACCATCGCCGTGGCCCTCGCCCGGGCGGTCCCGGCCGCGCCCGCCGTGAACACGGCGACCGGAGAGATCATCGAGGACGAGGAACCCGGTACGACGGGGGGTTCCTCGGGGGAGCCCGTGTCCGCGGGCGCCCCGGACGAACGACGGGGGCAGGAGACATGACCGAGCACGACGCACATCCCGCAGCGCGGCGGGATCGGACGCACGGCGACACGGGCGGCGACGCCGCCCGGCAGCAGGCCGGCCGGAAGGCGGGCCAGGACGACGGAGCACAGGTGAGCACGGGCAGCGAGACAGCCGGGGTCCCCGAGGCGGCCATCCCCGAGCTGGTGATCATCTCCGGCATGTCCGGAGCGGGCCGGTCCACGGCCGCGAAGTGTCTGGAGGACCTCGGCTGGTTCGTCGTGGACAACCTCCCGCCCGCCCTCATCCCCACCATGGTGGAGCTGGGCGCACGCTCCCAGGGCAACGTGGCGCGGATCGCGGTCGTCGTGGACGTGCGCGGCCGCCGCTTCTTCGACAACCTGCGCGAGTCCCTCGCCGACCTGGACATCCGGGGCGTCACCCGGAGGATCGTGTTCCTGGAGTCCTCCGACGAGGCCCTGGTGCGCCGCTTCGAGTCGGTGCGCCGCCCGCACCCCCTGCAGGGCGACGGCCGGATCGTCGACGGCATCGCCGCCGAGCGGGAGCTGCTGCGCGAGCTGCGCGGCGACGCCGACCTGGTGATCGACACCTCCAGCCTCAACGTGCACGAGCTGCGCGCCAAGATGGACGCCCAGTTCGCCGGCGAGGAGGAGCCCGAGCTGCGGGCCACGGTGATGTCCTTCGGCTTCAAGTACGGGCTGCCGGTCGACGCCGACCTGGTCGCGGACATGCGCTTCCTGCCCAATCCGCACTGGGTCCCGGAGCTGCGCCCGTACACCGGCCTCAACGAGGAGGTCGCCGCCTACGTCTTCAACCAGCCCGGCGCCAAGGAGTTCCTCGACCGGTACGCGGAACTGCTGCGGCTCGTCGCGGCGGGCTACCGGCGCGAGGGTAAGCGGTATGTGACGATCGCCATCGGCTGCACCGGCGGCAAGCACCGCTCGGTCGCGATGTCGGAGAAGCTCGCCGCGCGCCTCGCGGCCGAGGGCGTGGAGACGGTGGTCGTGCACCGGGACATGGGACGGGAATGACGGAACGTACACCGCGGCTGGGCAGGCTGCGCCGGATGGTGCCCGAGCGCGTCGGCCGCCCGGCCGAGGCCCGCGGGGCCCGGCCCCGCAGGCGGGGCGCCCAGCCCAAGGTGGTCGCCCTCGGCGGCGGCATGGGACTGTCCGCGTCGCTGGCGGCGCTGCGCCGGATCACCGGCGACCTCACCGCCGTCGTCACCGTGGCCGACGACGGCGGCTCCAGCGGCCGGCTCCGGGACGAACTGGGCGTGCTGCCGCCCGGCGACCTGCGCAAGGCGCTGGCCGCGCTCTGCGGGGACGACGACTGGGGCCAGACCTGGGCCCGGGTCATCCAGCACCGCTTCCAGTCCCACGGCGACCTGCACGACCACGCGGTCGGCAACCTGCTGATCGTCGCCCTGTGGGAGCAGCTCGGCGATCATGTGCAGGCCCTGGACCTGGTCGGCAGGCTGCTCGGCGCGCACGGGCGGGTGCTGCCCATGTCGGCCGTGCCGCTGGAGCTGCAGGCCCTGGTCAAGGGGCATGATCCGCTGCGCCCGGACGACGTGGACACGGTGCGCGGGCAGGCCACCGTCGCCCTCACGCCCGGCGAGGTGCAGTCGGTGCACCTGGTGCCGAACGATCCGCCCGCCGTGCCGGAGGCCGTTGCGGCGGTGCTGGACGCGGACTGGGTGGTCCTCGGACCCGGGTCGTGGTTCTCCTCGGTGATCCCGCACCTGCTCGTCCCCGAGTTGCTGGACGCGCTCACCGAGACCAAGGCGCGCCGGGTGCTCTCACTGAACCTGGCACCGCAGCCGGGAGAAACCGAGGGGTTCTCCCCGCAGCGTCATTTGGAGGTTTTGGGGCGACACGCCCCTAAACTCGCCCTGGACGTGGTGCTGGCCGACGAGGCCGCCGTGCCCGACCGCGAATCGCTCACCGAGGCCGCCGAGCGGCTGGGAGCCGCGGTCGAGCTGGCACCGGTGGCCCGGACCGACGGATCACCCCGGCACGACCCGGAGCTGCTGGCCGCCGCGTACGACCGTATTTTTCGGATGCATGGAAGGATCGGCCCATGGCGATGACGGCAGCGGTGAAGGACGAGATCTCCCGGCTCCCCGTCACCCGGACCTGCTGCAGGAAGGCGGAGGTCTCCGCCGTCCTGCGGTTCGCCGGCGGCCTCCATCTGGTGAGCGGGCGCATCGTGATCGAGGCGGAGCTGGACACCGCGATGGCGGCGCGCCGGCTCAAGCGGGACATCCTGGAGATCTTCGGCCACGGTTCCGAGCTGATCGTGATGGCGCCCGGCGGGCTGCGCCGCGGCTCGCGGTACGTGGTACGGGTCGTCGCGGGCGGTGACCAGCTCGCCCGTCAGACGGGCCTGGTGGACGGCCGGGGCCGTCCGATCCGCGGTCTGCCCCCGCAGGTGGTGTCCGGGGCCACCTGTGACGCGGAGGCGGCCTGGCGCGGGGCCTTCCTGGCGCACGGCTCGCTGACCGAGCCCGGCCGCTCCTCCTCTCTGGAGGTGACCTGCCCGGGCCCGGAGGCGGCGCTCGCGCTGGTCGGCGCGGCCCGCCGGCTGTCGATCGCCGCGAAGGCCCGTGAGGTGCGCGGCGTGGACCGGGTGGTCGTCCGGGACGGCGACGCGATCGGCGCCCTGCTGACCCGGCTCGGCGCGCACGAGTCCGTGCTGGCCTGGGAGGAGCGCCGGATGCGCCGCGAGGTGCGGGCCACGGCCAACCGGCTCGCCAACTTCGACGACGCCAACCTGCGCCGTTCCGCCCGCGCCGCCGTGGCGGCCGGGGCCCGGGTGCAGCGCGCCCTGGAGATCCTCGGGGACGAGGTTCCCGAGCACCTCGCCGCCGCCGGACGGCTGCGCATGGAGCACAAGCAGGCCTCCCTGGAGGAGCTCGGCGCGCTCGCCGACCCGCCGCTGACGAAGGACGCCGTCGCGGGCCGGATCCGCCGTCTGCTGGCGATGGCCGACAAGCGCGCCGCCGACCTCGGCATCCCCGGCACGGAGGCCAATCTCAGCGAGGAGCTGGCGGAGAACCTGGCCGGCTGACGGCCTCGGTCGACGCAACCGTGCCGGCGGTCGTCCGGGTGCGTCGGCACCTCTGCGTTTCAAGGCTCCGCTCGTGGCCGCCGTGACGGCCGGCGCCCTCGCCGCCGCCGGCGCGTCGGCCGGCGCCGCCCGGAACTGGCGGACCGTCACCTCCACCCCCGACACGACCCGCGGTGCGTACAGGAGCCGTGAAACGCACAGGGGTGTCCTTCTTTCCGGGCTTCCTTTCCGGGCTCCTGCTCCGGAGCGGCGGAGCCGACCGGCGCTGAAGGCGGCCGGCGCCAGGGCGGCGCGGGAGAAGCGTTCGGGGCGCTCGACAGGTGAGCGGAACCCCTGATCAAGAGTGCGGAAACGGGGTACCGATCATGTGAGCCAACCGGCTCACGAACGAGTGACAGAAGTGTCCAGAGCGCCCCGCATTTCGCCATGGACAAGGGCGAATCCGCCGCCGATCCGGGCTGGTCCGTACCTCTACTGGCGGGTACGGAACGCCTGCCCGTGTATGGGCCGTCTCGATGTCACCACGGGGCCCTCAGAGAGGTAGGGTCGGTGGTGGTCGGGGACATCCCAAACAGAGCTCGCCGGCACCGCGTGGCCGGCGTACCAACGAGGAGATCGGTTCGTGACGATCCGCGTAGGCATCAACGGCTTCGGCCGCATCGGTCGCAACTACTTCCGCGCCCTGCTGGAGCAGGGTGCGGACATCGAGGTTGTGGCTGTGAACGACCTGGGTGACACTGCGACCACGGCTCACCTGCTCAAGTACGACACGATCCTGGGCCGCCTCAAGCAGGAGGTCACCCACACCGCCGACACCATCACCGTCGACGGTCACACCATCAAGGTGCTCTCCGAGCGCAACCCGGCCGACATCCCGTGGGGTGAGCTGGGTGTCGACATCGTCATCGAGTCCACCGGCATCTTCACCAAGCGCGAGGACGCGGCCAAGCACCTCGCCGGCGGCGCCAAGAAGGTCCTCATCTCGGCTCCGGCCAAGGACGAGGACATCACCATCGTGATGGGCGTCAACCAGGACAAGTACGACGCGGCGAACCACCACGTCATCTCCAACGCCTCCTGCACCACCAACTGTGTGGCGCCGATGGCGAAGGTCCTCGACGAGAACTTCGGCATCGTCAAGGGTCTGATGACCACGGTGCACGCGTACACCAACGACCAGCGCATCCTGGACTTCCCGCACAAGGACCTGCGCCGCGCCCGCGCCGCCGCCGAGAACATCATCCCGACCACCACCGGCGCCGCCAAGGCCACCGCGCTGGTCCTGCCGCAGCTCAAGGGCAAGCTGGACGGCATCGCCATGCGCGTCCCGGTGCCGACCGGCTCGGTCACCGACCTCGTCGTGGAGCTCGGCCGCGAGGTCACCAAGGAAGAGGTCAACGCCGCCTTCCAGAAGGCGGCCGAGGGCGAGCTGAAGGGCCTCCTCGACTACACCGAGGACCCGATCGTCTCCTCCGACATCGTCAACGCCCCGGCGTCCTGCACCTTCGACTCCTCCCTGACCATGGTCCAGGAGGGCAAGAACGTGAAGGTCATCGGCTGGTACGACAACGAGTGGGGCTACTCCAACCGCCTCGTCGACCTCACGGTCTTCGTCGGCAACCAGCTCTGATCGACCCGGCAGGACCTCGAAGTGGAAGCAGGGCCCGTGCAGCGCAGCGCCGCGCTGTCCGGGCCCTGTCCCACGTACTGACCACGTCCTTCTACGATCAGGTGCACCACGAGCCCTCCTCAGGAGTCCACTCAATGAAGACGATCGACGAACTTCTCGCCGACGGCGTGAGCGGCAAGCGGGTCTTCGTCCGCGCCGACCTCAACGTGCCGCTGGCCGACGGGACGATCACCGACGACGGCCGCATCCGCGCCGTCCTGCCCACCGTCAAGGCCCTCGCGGACGCGGGCGCCAAGGTGGTCGTCGCCTCGCACCTGGGCCGCCCCAAGGGCGCCCCGGACCCCGCCTTCTCCCTCGCTCCGGCCGCCTCCCGCCTGGGTGAACTCCTCGGTTCCGCCGTGGCCTTCGCGACCGACACCGTCGGGCAGTCCGCCCAGGACACGGTCGCGGGCCTCGCCGACGGCCAGGTCGCCGTCCTGGAGAACCTGCGCTTCAACCCCGGCGAGACCGCCAAGGACGACGCCGAGCGGGGCGCGTTCGCCGACCGGCTCGCCGCCCTCGCCGACGTGTACGTCGGCGACGGCTTCGGCGCCGTGCACCGCGGCCACGCGTCCGTGTACGACCTCCCGGCCCGGCTGCCGCACTACGCCGGCCACCTCATCGCCACCGAGGTCGGCGTCCTGAAGAAGCTCACCGAGGACGTCAAGCGCCCCTACGTCGTCGCGCTCGGCGGCGCCAAGGTCTCCGACAAGCTCGCCGTCATCGACCGGCTGCTGGGCAAGGCCGACCGCCTGCTCATCGGCGGCGGCATGGCCTACACCTTCCTCAAGGCCAAGGGCTACGAGGTCGGCATCTCCCTCCTGCAGGAGGACCAGGTCCCGGTCGTCCGCGAGTACCTGCGGCGCGCCGAGGAGCAGGGCGTCGAACTGCTGCTCCCCGTCGACGTCGTGGTCTCCCGGGAGTTCCCGGACCTGAAGACCAAGGCGCCCAGCGAGAACACCGTGGTCGACGCCGACAAGATCCCCGCCGACCAGGAGGGCCTGGACATCGGCCCGAAGACCCGAGAGCTCTACGCCTCGAAGCTCGCCGACGCCGAGACCGTCTTCTGGAACGGTCCCATGGGCGTCTTCGAGCACCCCGACTACGCCGAGGGCACCAAGGCGGTCGCCCAGGCACTCGTCGACGCGGACGGCTTCACCGTCGTCGGCGGCGGCGACTCCGCCGCGGCCGTGCGTACGCTCGGCTTCGACGAGAACGCATTCGGCCACATCTCGACCGGTGGCGGCGCCTCCCTCGAATACCTCGAGGGCAAGACGCTCCCCGGCCTCGCCGCACTGGAGGACTGACCCCGCATGACCACTCGCACGCCGCTGATGGCGGGCAACTGGAAGATGAACCTCAACCACCTCGAGGCCATCGCGCACGTCCAGAAGCTCGCCTTCGCCCTGGCCGACAAGGACTACGAGGCCGTCGAGGTCGCCGTCCTGCCGCCCTTCACCGACCTGCGCTCCGTGCAGACGCTGGTCGACGGCGACAAGCTCAGGATCAAGTACGGCGCCCAGGACATCTCCCAGCACGACTCCGGCGCCTACACCGGCGAGATCTCCGGCTCCATGCTGGCCAAGCTGAAGTGCACGTACGTGGTCATCGGCCACTCCGAGCGCCGCCAGTACCACAACGAGACCGACGAGCTCGTCAACGCCAAGGTCAAGGCCGCCTACAGGCACGGGCTCACCCCCATCCTGTGCGTCGGCGAGGAGCTGGAGGTCCGCGAGGCGGGCAACCACGTCGCCCACACCCTCGCCCAGGTCGAGGGCGGCCTGAAGGACCTCCCGGCGGAGCAGGCCGGGACCGTCGTGATCGCCTACGAGCCCGTGTGGGCCATCGGCACCGGCAAGGTCTGCGGCGCCGAGGACGCCCAGGAGGTCTGCGCCGCCGTCCGCGCCAAGCTCGCCGAGCTGTACTCGCAGGACGTGGCCGACAAGATCCGCATCCAGTACGGCGGGTCCGTGAAGTCCGGCAACGTCGCCGAGATCATGGCCCAGGCCGACATCGACGGCGCCCTGGTCGGCGGCGCCTCGCTGGACGCCGACGAGTTCGTCAAGATCGTGCGTTTCCGCGATCAGTGACACGAGCGGTGAGTAGGCGCTAGCGGCGATACGTCGTACCCTTGCGGGGGCACAGCCGAGGTGCTGTGCCCCCCGTCGTCCATCCGTATCCGAGGAAGTTGGTCCAGCCGTGGTTTTGGGGTTCTCGATCGCCCTGATCGTCTTCAGCCTGCTGCTGATGCTGCTGGTGCTGATGCACAAGGGGAAGGGCGGCGGCCTCTCCGACATGTTCGGCGGCGGCATGGCGTCGTCCGTCGGCGGTTCCTCGGTCGCCGAGCGCAACCTCGACCGGATCACCATCGTGATCGGCCTGCTGTGGTTCGCGTGCATCATCGTCCTCGGCATCCTGATGAAGACGACCAGCTGACACCCGCGGGCGGACAGCCGGCGCACGGACGAACCGCTGACACGCGCACCGCGCGAACCAGCGCATTCCCCACGTAAAGCCCCATGTTCGGTACGCGCTCCCGAGCGCGGCCTATCATGGGGCTTGCGTCTGGATGTGGGGGGCCGGTAACTCCAATCACTGGACGCGCGTTGGGCCTTACGTAGACTGAGGCGCTCGCGGCGAAGCGAAACGCCGACTCGCTTCGCGGCACCATCACGCAGGGAGTTACGACCGTGGCAAGTGGCAACGCGATCCGAGGAAGCCGGGTCGGGGCGGGGCCGATGGGCGAGGCCGAGCGCGGCGAGTCCGCACCGCGTCTGCGCATCTCCTTCTGGTGCTCCAACGGGCATGAGACGCAGCCGAGCTTCGCCAGCGACGCACAGGTTCCCGACACCTGGGACTGCCCGCGCTGCGGCTTCCCGGCCGGCCAGGACCGGGACAACCCGCCGGACCCGCCGCGCACCGAGCCGTACAAGACGCACCTCGCGTATGTGCGCGAGCGGCGCAGCGACGCGGACGGTGAGGCCATCCTCGCCGAGGCGCTCGCCAAACTGCGGGGAGAAATCTAGGACTTGAAGCCGGCCGGGCGCCCGTGGGCGTCCGGCCGGAGCCGTGTCCGCCGCTCGGCGCCGACCCGTTGTCAGTGGTGCCCTCTACGGTTCTCCATGACGGATCGAACCGCGAGGGGGAGTCGTGACGGCGGTCGAAGCGGGGGAGCGGCGCCACCAGTGGCGCGGGGATTTCGGACGGCTGTGGAGCGCAGCGGTGCTGTCCAGCTTCGGCGACGCGCTGCGCACGGCCGCGCTGCCGCTGCTCGCCGCTTCGCTGACGGACGACCCGCTGCTCATCGCCTCCGTGAGCGCCTGCGGACACCTGCCGTGGCTGATCTTCGGGCTGGCCGGCGGGGCGATCGCCGACCGCGTGGACCAGCGGCGCGCCATGTGGACGGTGGACATCGTGCGCGGCCTGCTCGTCGCCGCGTTCGCGGCCGCCGTGGTCCTCGGCCACGCCTCGATCCCCCTGCTGTTCGTCCTGGCCTTCACGCTCACCACGCTGGAGACCCTCTTCGACAACGCCGCCACGGCCCTGCTGCCCGCACTGGTGGACCCGGCGGCCCTCGCAGGGGCCAACGCCCGCCTGATGACCGGGCAGCGCCTCGCGCGCGGTCTCCTCGGCGCACCGCTGGTGCCGCTGCTGCTCGCCGCCGGGACCGCGGCCCCCTTCGCGGCCGACGCGGCCACCTTCCTGCTGGCGGCCGCCCTGGTCGCCTCCCTGCGCGCCGCGGCGCCGGAGCGCAAGCCGAGACCGGCGGGCAGCACCCTGCGCCGGGAGATCGCCGACGGCCTGCGCACCCTGTGGCGCGACCCGCCCCTGCGCGGCCTGTGCGCCGCCACCGCCCTGTGCAACACCGGCGTCGGCGCCCTGGTCGCCACCCTGGTGGTCCTGATCACCGGCCCGCTGCACGCCGGCGCCGCGGGCTACGCGGCGGCGACCGGCGCCTACACCGTCGGCGCTCTGGCCGGAGCCGCGGTCAACGGCCGGCTCGTCACCCGGCTGGGGCGCACCCGGGCGGTGCTGCTCGCCGGGACGGTGCAGACCGGGGCCCTCGTCGCCATGGGCGCCGTGCGCAGTCTCACCGCCGTGGTGGCCGCCCTGGCCGTGTTCGGGCTCATGGGCATGGTGTGGAACGTCAACACCACCACGCTGATGCAGCAGCGGACCCCGGCCGGCATGGTGGGCCGGGTCGCCGCCGCCTTCCGCACTCTCGCCGTCGCCGGAGCGCCCCTGGGCGCGCTGCTCGGCGGGGCCGCTGCCGCCGCCTGGGGCGCCGGCAGCGCGCCCCTGCTGGCCGCCGCGTTCTTCGTCCCGTCCGTGGGCGCGCTGATACCCGCGCGCAAGGCGGACGTGCCCGTCGCCGCGCCGGACGACGGCGCCGCGACGGCTCGCGTCCCGCGCTGATCAACTAGGTTGGAACGGCTGTGACAGGCACGAAAGAAGGCGGAAGTCCGAAATGAACGCAGACGGCCGTACCATGCTCAACCAGACGCCCGAATGGACCGCTCTCGCCGAGCACCGCGAGAAGCTGGCCGGCACCCACCTCAGGGACCTGTTCGCCGCCGACCCCGGGCGCGGCGCCGCGTACACCCTCCAGGTCGGTGACCTGCACATCGACTACTCGAAGCATCTGGTCACCGATGAGACGCTGCGGCTGCTGCGCGGGCTGGCTGCGGCGGCGGACGTGTTCGGTCTGCGGGACGCGATGTTCCGCGGGGAGCGGATCAACGTCACCGAGGACCGGGCCGTGCTGCACACCGCGCTGCG
>NZ_JBEXTB010000037.1:50804-68276 GCF_040613915.1 Streptomyces sp. NPDC006193 | reverse complement strand
CAGTCCGGGTGGAGCGCCTGCGGGGGCCCCGTCGCCCGTCGCCCGTCGCCCGTCGCCCGTCGCCCGTCGCCCGTCGCCCGTCGCCCGTCGCCCGTCGCCCGTGGGAGGATCGTCGGGTACTGCTCACCCGCGCAGTCGAAGAGGAGCGTGCGATGGCGAGGAAGCCGCCCAAGGGTGATCCGGTCCAGGACGCACCGGAGGTCGGGGAGCCGAAGCACGCCGCGGCGGGGCTGCCGGCCGTCGGGCACACCCTGCGGGTGGCCCGGCAGCAGATGGGCGTGCGGCGCACCGCGCTGACGCTGCTGCGCGTGAACCAGAAGGACGGCTTCGACTGCCCCGGCTGCGCCTGGCCGGAGCCGGAGCACCGGCACGCGGCGGAGTTCTGCGAGAACGGCGCGAAGGCGGTGGCCGAGGAGGCGACCCTGCGCCGGGTCACACCGGAGTTCTTCGCCGCGCACCCCGTCGCGGAGCTGGCCGGCCGCAGCGGCTACTGGCTGGGCCAGCAGGGGCGGCTCACGCACCCCATGTACCTCCCGGAGGGGGGCACGCACTACGAGCCGGTCGGCTGGGAGCGGGCCTTCGACATCATCGCCGAGGAGATCGGCGCCCTCGGCTCCCCGGACGAGGCGGTCTTCTACACCTCGGGCCGCACCAGCAACGAGGCCGCGTTCCTGTACCAGCTGTTCGCGCGGGAACTGGGCACCAACAACCTGCCGGACTGCTCGAACATGTGCCACGAGTCGTCCGGCTCGGCGCTCAGCGAGACCATCGGCATCGGCAAGGGCAGCGTCCTGCTGGAGGACCTGTACCAGGCCGACCTGATCATCGTCGCGGGACAGAACCCGGGCACGAACCATCCCCGCATGCTCTCCGCGCTGGAGCGGGCCAAGGCGAACGGCGCGAAGATCATCAGCGTCAACCCGCTGCCCGAGGCGGGCCTGGAGCGCTTCAAGAACCCGCAGACCCCGCAGGGGCTGGTGAAGGGCGCCGCGCTCACCGATCTGTTCCTGCAGATCCGCATCGGCGGCGACCAGGCCCTCTTCCGGCTGCTGAACAAGCTGATCCTGGAGACCGAGGGCGCGGTCGACGAGGAGTTCGTCCGCGACCACACCCACGGGTTCGAGGAGTTCGCGGCCGCCGCCCGGGCCGCCGACTGGGAGCAGACGCTCACCGCGACCGGGCTGCGCCGGGAGGACATCGAGCGGGCGCTGCGCATGGTGCTGGCCTCGCAGCGGACCATCGTGTGCTGGGCGATGGGCCTCACCCAGCACAAGCACGCCGTCCCGACGATCCGGGAGGTGGTCAACTTCCTGCTGCTGCGCGGCAACATCGGCCGCCCCGGCGCGGGGGTGTGCCCGGTGCGCGGGCACAGCAACGTCCAGGGCGACCGCACCATGGGCATCTTCGAACGGCCCGCCCCGGCCTTCCTGGACGCCCTGGAGCGGGAGTTCGGCTTCGCGCCGCCGCGCGAGCACGGCCTCGACGTGGTCCGGGCCATCCGTGCGCTGCGCGACGGCGAGGCGAAGGTCTTCTTCGCCCTGGGCGGCAACTTCGTCTCCGCCTCCCCCGACACCGAGGTCACCGAGGCCGCGATGCGGCGGGCACGGCTGACGGTGCACGTGTCGACCAAGCTGAACCGCTCGCACGTGGTCACCGGCGCGCGGGCGCTGATCCTGCCCACGCTGGGCCGGACCGAGCGCGATGTGCAGAACGGCGCCGAGCAGTTCGTGACGGTCGAGGACTCGATGGGGATGGTGCACGCCTCGCGCGGGCGGCTGAAGCCGGCGAGTCCGCATCTGCGGTCGGAGCCCGCCATCGTGTGCGGCCTGGCCCGGCGGGTGCTCGGCGGGCGCAGCGTCGTGCCGTGGGAGGAGTTCCAGCGGGACTACGGGGCGATCCGGGACCGCATCGCGCGCGTGATCCCCGGTTTCGAGGACTTCAACGCCCGCGTCGCCCGCCCCGGCGGTTTCGCGCTGCCGCACGCCCCGCGCGACGAGCGCCGGTTCCCGACGGCCACCGGCAAGGCGAACTTCACGGCGGCGCCGGTGGAGTACCCGGCGCTGCCCGAGGGACGGCTGCTGCTGCAGACCCTGCGCTCCCACGACCAGTACAACACCACGGTCTACGGTCTGGACGACCGCTACCGGGGCATCACGGGCGGGCGCCGGGTGGTGCTGGTGCACCCCGAGGACGCGCGGGCGCTCGGGGTCGCCGACGGGGCGTACGTCGACCTGGTGAGCGAGTGGCGGGACGGGGTGGAGCGGCGGGCGCCCGGTTTCCGGGTGGTGCTCTACCCGACGGCGCGGGGGTGTGCGGCGGCGTACTACCCGGAGACGAACGTGCTGGTGCCGCTGGACGCCACGGCCGACACCAGCAACACCCCGGCGAGCAAGTCCGTCGTCGTGCGCCTCGAAGGGCACGCGGAGAGCCGTCTGGAACAATCGGCGACCGACTGAGCGTTTGCTCAGGCTGAGACGGGTGACGACGAACGGAGCCGGGCCGATGGGCGAGCAGCAGCAAGTGAAGTTCCCGCAGGAGGTCGTCCAGGAGTACGCCGCGCTCGGCGTCGACCTGCCGGCCCTGTTCTCGGCCGGGCACCTGGGCACGCGCATGGGCGTGCAGATCCTCGAGGCGTCCGCGGACAAGGTCGTGGGGACCATGCCGGTGGAGGGCAACACCCAGCCGTACGGACTGCTGCACGGCGGCGCCTCGGCGGTGCTCGCGGAGACCCTGGGCTCGGTCGGCTCCATGCTGCACGGCGGCAGCTCGAAGATCGCGGTCGGCGTCGACCTGAACTGCACGCACCACCGCGGGGTCCGCTCGGGCCTGGTGACGGGCGTGGCCACACCGGTGCACCGGGGCCGGTCGACGGCGACGTACGAGATCGTGATCAGCGACGAGGAGGGCCGGCGCGTCTGCACCGCGCGGCTGACCTGCCTGCTGCGCGAGGCGCGCAAGGGCGACGAGGCGCACGCGCAGGGCACCGGCGCCTGACAGCGCCCCGGCACGGCGGCGGACGGCGGGGTGACGCGAGCCCCGCCGCCACCGGCGCGCATCCGCCCGCGGCGCCATGCGCCGCGGTGCGCCCTTCAGTTGACGATCCGTCAGGCCCCACGGCCGTCGGGTTCCGCCCCGGGGCGAGGCCACGCACGGCCTGTGGGAAAACGGCCGCGCGCCCGCCCGCGAGGGAAAACGGAAAAGCACCGAGCGTCGAGTTTCTTTCCCCGAAGTAACTGTGCGTAATGCACACGCGAAACGGATTCCCGGTTTCACGGCGGGTTCACACCGCCCCCGCGCCCCCGACGCGTCCGAAAGTCGCCTCCAGCAACAGAGTCGCGTAATCACCAAAATGCCCGAGACGCCTGAACAGATCGCGGCGAGCCCTGCGGTTTCTCACCATGCGGACAGGGCGAATCGGTCTGAATTCCTTCTTACCCACCGCGCCGCACCGCTCTGCATTACCTCGTGTCATAACAAGAGCGTCACATCATCGGCCAGACTCTCCTCCACGTTCCCCACACACGCTTAGAGTCACGGCCAGTCACCGCTCCATCGGGAGTTCGGTACCGGCGCGGCACCCATCCGTTCCCCGGAAGGGGTCGGTCGTGCCTGCGGAAAGGATCGATTGTGCGACAGCGTTCTCTGGTGATTCTTACCTCCGTGCTGACCACAGGAGCTCTGACTCTCACCGCCTGCGGCTCCCGCGACGACGACAGCAAGGGCGGCGACAGCGGCAACGTGACGGTCACGATCGGCGTCGACGCCCCGCTGACCGGCCAGAACTCCGCCACAGGTCTCGGCATCCAGTACGGCGCGCAGATCGCCGTCGACGACGCCAACAAGAACAAGACCGTCCCCGGCGTCACCTTCAAGCTCAAAGCGCTGGACGACAAGGCGATCCCCGCCACCGGACAGCAGAACGCCTCCCAGTTCGTCGCCGACAAGGACGTCCTCGGCGTCGTCGGCCCGCTGAACTCCGGTGTGGCCACGCAGATGCAGCAGACGCTCGCCGCGGCGAACCTGGTGGAGATCTCCCCCTCGAACACCGCGCCCGAACTCACCCAGGGCAAGAACTGGCAGACCAGCAAGTCCCGCCCGTTCAAGACGTACTTCCGCACCGCGACCACCGACGCCCTGCAGGGCGCCTTCGCCGCGGACTACGCCTACAACGGCCTCAAGAAGAAGAAGGCCTTCGTCGTCGACGACAAGCAGACCTACGGCGCCGGCCTCTCCAAGATCTTCAAGGAGCAGTTCGCCAAGCAGGGCGGCAAGGTCATCGGCACCGACCACGTCAACACCGGCGACCGCGACTTCTCCACCCTCGTCACCAAGATCAAGAACTCGGGCGCCGACATCCTCTACTACGGCGGCCAGTACGACGAGTCCCAGGTGCTGACCAAGCAGCTCAAGGACGCCGGCGCCAAGATCCCGCTGTTCGGCGGCGACGGCATGTTCACCCCGACCTACATCAAGACCGCCGGCAAGGCCGCCGAGGGCGACCTGGTCACCTCCATCGGCGTCCCCGTCGACACCCTGCCCGCCGCCAAGGACTTCGTGGCCGCCTACAAGGCCAAGAAGTACCCCGGCGACTACGGCACCTACGGCTCGTACTCCTACGACGCCACCACGGCGATCATCAAGGCCGTCGGCCAGGTCGTCAAGGACGGCAAGGTTCCCTCCGACGCCCGCGCGAAGGTCGTCGAGGCCGTCCAGAACAGCTCCTTCGACGGCATCTCCGGCAAGATCTCGTTCGACCAGTACGGCGACACCACGAACAAGCAGCTGACCGTCTACCAGGTCACCAAGGGTGAGTGGAAGTCCGTCAAGAGCGGCACGGCCAACCCGAAGTAACCGATCCGGACACCGCACCACCAGGGCCGCGCGGCACAGACCACCGTCACCGCGCGGCCCGCCTTCTACCGCCCCCCTTGACTCTCCCCACCACATGGAGGCCATGCGGTGAACACCCTGCCGCAGCAGCTGGCCAACGGGCTGTTCCTCGGCTCGATGTACGGGCTGATCGCCATCGGTTACACGATGGTGTACGGCATCGTCCAGCTCATCAACTTCGCCCACGGCGAGATCTTCATGACCGGAGGCTTCGGCGCTCTCACGGTCTACCTCGCCCTGCCGGACGGCATATCCATGTGGATAGCCCTGCCGGCGATGCTGATCGGCGGTGCACTCGTCGCCGTGCTCATCGCCGTCGGCGCCGAGCGCTTCGCCTACCGCCCCCTGCGCGGCGCACCACGCCTCGCCCCGCTGATCACCGCGATCGGCCTGTCGCTCGCCCTGCAGCAGGCGGTCTTCAACTGGTACCCCGACGCCAAGTCCGCCCGGGTCTTCCCGCAGCTGCCCTTCGGCCCGCTCCACCTCGGCTCGGTGACCGTGCAGAGCGGCGACGTCTTCCTCATCATCGCCGCCCCGCTGTGCATGGCGGTCCTCGCCTTCTTCGTCCGGCTCTCCCGCACCGGCCGCGCCATGCAGGCCACCGCCCAGGACCCGGACACCGCCCAGCTCATGGGCATCGACACCAACCGCATCATCGTCATCGCCTTCGCCATCGGCGGATTCTTCGCCGCCGTCGCCGGCCTCTCCTACGGCCTGAAGTACGGCTCGGTCGCCTACGACATGGGCTTCATCGCCGGCCTCAAGGCGTTCACCGCGGCCGTCCTCGGCGGCATCGGCAACATCTACGGCGCCATGCTCGGCGGGCTCGTCCTCGGCCTCGCCGAAGCCATGGCCACCGCCTACATCGCCGACATCCCCGGCATGCAGCAGCTCGGCGGAGGCGGCTGGGCCGCCGTATGGGCCTTCGTCCTCCTCATCCTCGTACTCCTCTTCCGACCACAGGGCCTGCTCGGCGAGCGCGTCGCGGACAGGGCGTGAGCAGCATGACCGACACCACCACCGGAACCACCGCCACGGCCTCCGCCGCCCTGGACCGCGGACCCGTCCCGCTCCCGCGGGCAGCCGCGCGGCTGCTCATCGCCGCCGGCGCCGCCGGCACCATCGCCAGCACCTTCCTCAGCTGGACCTGGACGCCCGCCTTCCCCGGCAACCTGACCGTCTACGGCTACCCCGCGGGCCTGCAGATCCTCGCCCTCGTGGCCGGCGCCCTCACCCTGCTGTTCGGGCTCACCCTCTGGAACGTGCCCGGCCTCAACCGGCTCAACCCGGCCGGCGCCACCTCCCCCGTCCTCCTGGCGGCCCTCTCCGCGTTCGCCGTCTGCTGGTTCACCGGCATCGCCATCGCGGTCGACCTCGGCGGCCTCGTCAACCTCGACCCCGGCGCCTACGTGGCGATGGCGGCCTCCGCCCTCCCCGTCCTCGGCGCCCTCGCCCTGCCGCACCCCGCCGCGGGCACCGGCATCCGCGGCTACCTCGCCAAACCCCAGCAGCCCCGCCCCGGCACACTGTCCCCGCTCGCCGAACGCGGCGTCATCACCGCCGGCACCGCCATCGCCCTCGCGGCGTTCACCTACGGCATCGGCATCGACAACGACGCCAGCGAAACCTTCATCGGCTTCCTGCTCCTCGTCGTCTTCGCCGCCTGGGCCCTCGTCCACAGCGGACTCCTCGACCGCTACGCGACCATCTCGGCACGGCACAAGGCCTTCGCCGCGACGCTCGCCTTCGTCGCCGCCGTGATCTTCCCCTTCACCCAGAGCGACGACCACAACGCCAACGTCGGCGTCAACATCCTCATCTTCGCCACCGTCGCCCTCGGCCTGAACATCGTCGTCGGCCTCACCGGCCTCCTCGACCTCGGCTACGTCGCCTTCCTCGGCGTCGGCGCCTACGCGGCCGCACTGGTCTCCGGCTCCGAGTACTCCCGGTTCACCGGCGTGCACTTCCCGTTCTGGGCCGCCGCCCTCACCGGCATGGCCGCCTCACTGGTCTTCGGCGTACTGATCGGCGCGCCGACCCTGCGCCTGCGCGGCGACTACCTGGCCATCGTCACCCTCGGCTTCGGAGAGATCTTCCGCATCACCGTCAACAACCTCGACGGCGACTCCGGACCCAACATCACCCGCGGCCCCAACGGCATCACCCAGATCCCCGACCTGGACATCCTCGGGTTCAACCTCGGCGAGGCACACGACATCGGCGGGTTCACCCTCGGCCGGTTCGCCAACTACCTGTTCCTGATGCTCATCGTCACGGCGATCGTCGTCCTCGTCTTCACCCGCGCCGCCGACTCCCGCATCGGCCGCTCCTGGATCGCCATCCGCGAGGACGAGACCGCCGCCACCGCCATGGGCATCAACGGCTTCCGCGTCAAACTGATCGCCTTCGCCCTCGGCGCCTCCCTCGCCGGCCTCGCCGGCACCGTGATGGCCCACGTCAACTACAGCGTCAACCCGCAGCCCTACCAGTTCGCCGGCGCCGCCCCGCCCAACTCGGCCTTCCTGCTGGCCGCCGTCGTCCTCGGCGGCATGGGCACCGTCAGCGGCCCGCTGCTCGGCGCCAGCGTCCTCTACCTGGTCCCCGAGAAGCTCCAGTTCCTGCAGAACTACGAACTGTTCGCCTTCGGCATCGCGCTCATCCTCCTGATGCGCTTCCGGCCGGAAGGCATCATCGCCAACCGCCGGCGCCAGCTGGAGTTCCACGAGACCGGCCAGCTCGACGTACCGGAACGCAAGACGCTCACCGACGAACCGGCCGTCACCAAGGCAGGGGCGTGAGGAACCATGACGACACCTGTACTCGAAGCCCGTGACGTCACCATGCGCTTCGGCGGACTCACCGCCGTCCGCTCCGTCGACTTCACGGTCAACAGCGGCGAGATCGTCGGCCTGATCGGCCCGAACGGCGCCGGCAAGACCACCTTCTTCAACTGCCTCACCGGCCTGTACGTCCCCACCGAAGGCACCGTCGCCTACCGGGGCCGCGTACTGCCGCCCAAACCGCACCTGGTGACGCAGGCCGGCATCGCCCGCACCTTCCAGAACATCCGGCTCTTCGCCAACATGACCGTCCTGGAGAACGTCCTCGTCGGCCGCCACACGCGGACCAAGGAAGGCCTGTGGTCGGCACTGCTGCGCGGCCCCGGCTTCCGCAAGGCCGAGAAGGAGTCCGAGGCGAAGGCCATGGAACTCCTGGAGTTCGTCGGACTCGCCGCCAAGCGCGACCACCTGGCCCGCAACCTGCCCTACGGCGAACAGCGCAAACTGGAGATCGCCCGCGCGCTGGCCAGCGAGCCCGGCCTGCTGCTGCTCGACGAGCCGACCGCCGGCATGAACCCGCAGGAGACCCGCACCACCGAGGAACTGGTCTTCGCCATCCGCGACAAGGGCATCGCCGTGCTCGTCATCGAGCACGACATGCGCTTCATCTTCAACCTGTGCGACCGCGTCGCCGTCCTCGTCCAGGGCGAGAAGCTCGTCGAAGGCACCTCCGACGTCGTCCAGGCCGACGAACGGGTCGTCGCCGCCTACCTCGGCGAACCCTTCGAGGGCGACCCCGGGCAGGAGGAGGCCGCCGAGGTCCAGGCCGCGGAGGCCGCCGCCACCCGGCCCGCCGGCGCGGCGACCGCCGACGGCGCACGGAGCACCGGCGACGGGGAGAGCGACGACGCGCAGAGCACCGGCACCACCAAGGGAGAGGCCCAGTGACCGCACTGCTGGAGGTCGAGGACCTCAGGGTCGCCTACGGCAAGATCGAGGCCGTCAAGGGCATCTCGTTCAGCGTCGAGGCCGGCCAGGTCGTCACCCTCATCGGCACCAACGGCGCCGGCAAGACGACGACCCTGCGCACGCTCTCGGGACTGCTCAAGCCCACCTCCGGGAAGATCGTCTTCGACGGCAAGCCGCTCACCGGCGTCCCGGCGCACCGGATCGTCTCCCTCGGACTCGCCCACTCCCCCGAGGGCCGGCACATCTTCCCGCGGCTGACCATCGCCGAGAACCTGCAGCTCGGCGCCTTCCTCAGGAAGGACAAGGAAGGCATCGAGAAGGACATCCAGCGCGCCTACGACCTCTTCCCGATCCTCGGGGAGCGCCGGAAGCAGGCCGCGGGCACCCTCTCGGGCGGCGAACAGCAGATGCTGGCGATGGGCAGGGCGCTGATGTCCCAGCCGAAGCTGCTGATGCTGGACGAGCCGTCCATGGGCCTGTCGCCCATCATGATGCAGAAGATCATGTCGACGATCTCCGAGCTGAAGGCCCAGGGCACCACCATCCTGCTGGTCGAGCAGAACGCCCAGGCGGCGCTCTCGCTCGCCGACCAGGGCCATGTCATGGAGGTCGGCAGCATCGTCCTGTCCGGCAGCGGCCAGGACCTGCTGCACGACGAGTCGGTCCGCAAGGCCTACCTCGGCGAGGACTGACCCGCCACCGCCACGAGGCCCGCGCCCCCTTTCCGGGGCGCGGGCCTCGCCGTGCGCAGACCGCCGTTCAGCTCTTCTTCGCGGCCTTCTTCTCCTCGTTGTCCGCGATGACCGCCTCGGCGACCTGCTGCATCGACATCCGGCGGTCCATGGAGGTCTTCTGGATCCAGCGGAAGGCGGCCGGCTCGGTCAGGCCGTACTCGGTCTGCAGCACGGACTTCGCACGGTCGACCAGCTTGCGGGTGTGCAGCCGCTGGCTGAGGTCGGCGACCTCCTTCTCCAGCTGCTTCAGCTCGGTGAACCGGGAGACGGCCATCTCGATCGCCGGGACGACGTCGCTCTTGCTGAACGGCTTGACCAGATACGCCATGGCACCGGCGTCCCGGGCCCGCTCGACCAGGTCGCGCTGCGAGAAGGCGGTCAGCATCAGGACCGGCGCGATGGACTCCTCGGCGATCTTCTCCGCCGCGGAGATGCCGTCCAGCTTGGGCATCTTCACGTCCAGGATGACCAGGTCCGGCCGGTGCTCCCGGGCCAGCTCCACGGCCTGCTCGCCGTCGCCCGCCTCACCGACGACGGTGTACCCCTCCTCCTCCAGCATCTCCTTGAGGTCGAGCCGGATCAGGGCCTCGTCCTCGGCGATGACGACACGGGTCGTCAGCGGAGGCACGTGCGACTTGTCGTCGTCGGGCGCGTCTACGGGCTGGGGCGACTCGGCGGTCACGGGGGCTCCTCGTTCAGGCAGGGGCACTGCTGACAAGAGCCTACCTAGCTACGATATGGTGGACGCGCGGAGGGTCAGGGGAAACCTTGGATTCTGCGAGCCCCGGTAGCCCAATTGGCAGCAGGCAACGGATTCAAAACCCGTACAGTGTCGGTTCGAGTCCGACCCGGGGCACTTTTCCTTGGATTCCAAGGTTCGCGACTTCAAGCGGAGAGGCACGTTCGCGTGATTCTCCGCTTTCCGCTGTGCCCGGCGGCGACCGGTGAACGATGGTGTCCACATGTACGACATCGGCACCCGTGAGCGGGTTCTCGCGCTGGTGGACCAGGGCCGCAGTCTCCACTCCGTCAGCAAGGAGACGGGGATTTCCCGGGCTGCGATCCGCGCCTGGCAGCACCGCCCGGAGCCCCTGTCCCGCCGGTCGCCCCCGGCCCCGGAAGCACCCGCCGACGACCGTGCGTACGCCTATCTTCTGGGCCTCTATCTCGGCGACGGCTGTATCAGTCCCCATCCACGCGGCACCGGGTACCACCTCAGGATCGCGTGTGCCGACGCGTGGCCCGGTCTGATGCGTCAGTGCGGCGAGGCCATCCGGAAGGTGCTCCCCGGCGTCGGCGTCTACGTCCTCCGGAGGCAGGGCTGCTCGATGGTGACCAGCTATTCCCGGCACTGGCCCCGGCTCTTCCCGCAGCACGGTCCTGGGAAGAAGCATGAGCGGCCCGTCGTCCTGGAGGCCTGGCAGCGCGCCGTCGTCGACGCCCACCCCTGGGAGTTCGTCCGCGGCCTCATCCACTCCGACGGCTGCCGGGTCACCAACTGGACGACGCGCGTGGTCGCCGGTGAACGCAAGCGGTACGAGTATCCGCGGTACTTCTTCACCAACCGGTCGGACGACATCCGGCGCCTCTACACGGACACCCTCGACCGGCTGGGCGTCGAGTGGACGCACTGCACCCGCAAGGGCGACCCGTACAGCATCTCGGTCGCCAGGAAGGCGTCCGTGGCGCTCCTCGACGCCCACGTCGGCCCGAAGCACTGACCCCGCCGGAGGGCTCCGGCCGTCACCTCGGGCTGTCGTCCTCGCCGATGTGGTGGACCCGGACCATGTTGGTGGAGCCGGAGACGCCGGGCGGGGAACCGGCGGTGATCACCACGATGTCGCCCTTCCGGCAGCGGCCGTACCGCAGGAGCAGTTCGTCGACCTGGTCGACCATGGCGTCGGTGGAGTCGGCGTGCGGACCGAGGAAGGTCTCGGTGCCCCAGGTGAGGCTGAGCTGGGAGCGGGTGGCCGGCTCGGGGGTGAAGGCGAGCAGCGGGATCGGTGAGCGGTAGCGGGAGAGCCGGCGGGCGGTGTCTCCGGACTGGGTGAAGGCCACCAGGAACTTCGCGCCGAGGAAGTCGCCCATCTCGGCGGCGGCGCGGGCGACGGCTCCGCCCTGGGTGCGGGGCTTGTTCCGGTCGGTCAGCGGCGGCAGGCCCTTGGCCAGCATGTCCTCTTCGGCGGCCGCGACGATCCTGGCCATGGTGCGCACGGTCTCGACCGGGTACTTGCCCACGCTGGTCTCGCCGGAGAGCATCACCGCGTCCGTGCCGTCGAGGACGGCGTTGGCCACGTCGGAGGCCTCGGCGCGGGTCGGGCGGGAGTTCTCGATCATCGAGTCGAGCATCTGGGTGGCGACGATGACGGGCTTGGCGTTGCGCTTGGCGAGTTTGACGGCGCGCTTCTGCACCATCGGGACCTGTTCCAGCGGCATTTCCACGCCGAGGTCGCCGCGCGCCACCATCAGTCCGTCGAAGGCGGCGACGATGCCGTCGAGGTTGGCCACGGCCTGCGGTTTCTCGATCTTGGCGATGACGGGGAGGCGGCGGCCCTCCTCGGCCATGATGCGGTGGACGTCCTGGGCGTCGTCGCCGCTGCGGACGAAGGAGAGGGCGATCACGTCGAATCCGGTGCGCAGCGCCCAGCGCAGGTCGTCCTCGTCCTTCTCGGAGAGGGCGGGGACGGAGACGGCGACGCCGGGGAGGTTGAGGCCCTTGTGGTCGGAGACGACGCCTCCCTCGATCACGCGGGTGTGCACGTGGGGGCCGTCGACGGCGGTGACCTCCAGGCAGACCTTGCCGTCGTCCACGAGGACGCGCTCGCCGGGGGTGACGTCGGCGGCGAGGCCGGCGTAGGTGGTGCCGCACCGGTGGCGGTCGCCCTGGACGCCGTCCTCGACGGTGATGGTGAAGGTGTCACCGCGTTCGAGGAGTACGGGGCCTTCGCCGAAGCGGCCGAGGCGGATTTTCGGGCCCTGAAGGTCGGCGAGGATTCCGACGCTGCGGCCGGTTTCGTCGGCGGCTTTCCGCACGCGTCGATAACGTTCCTCGTGCTCGGCGTGCGTGCCGTGGCTGAGGTTGAACCGGGCGACGTCCATTCCGGCCTCGACCAGTGCTTTGATCTGGTCGTACGAGTCGGTGGCGGGGCCCAGAGTACAGACGATCTTTGCTCGGCGCATGGGTCGAGCCTATGACCTACCCGCGGGTAGAGAATTGGTCCCATGTGACCACGCAACACACTTTCGGTAAAGCCTTGTCGACAAGTGTTGAATTGCGCGACGACTCGCTCCTTTGAGCGAGAGAAGCCGACGCGGGGAAGGCCGTCGCGGTGTTTCAGAGGGGCAGAGACGACAGGTCGACGGCGTCGGCGATCGCCCGCGCGCCGGCGTCGTTGACGTGCAGACCGTCGCCGCTGTCGAACGCGGCGCGGATCCGTTCGGGTTCGGCCGGGTCGGCGACGGCGGCGGCCACGTCCACCACGGCGTCGAAGGGGTGCGTGTCGCCGAGCAGCCAGGCGTTGACCTCGCGCCGGGCGCTCTGGCCGGCTTCGGTGTCGTAGCCGTCGTAGACCGTGCCCCGGTACGGGCCGATGGTGCAGCCGACGGCGGTGAGGCCGGCGGCGTGCAGGCGTCCGGCGAGGGCGGTGAGCCCGGTGACGAGTTCGGCCGCCGTGGCGCCGTCCGCGGGCTCGGGGTGGGCGCGGAAGCCGGGCATGCCGAGGTCGTTGAGGCCGATGTGGACCAGGACGTGGCTGACGCCGGGGACGGTGAGGACGTCGTGGTCGACGCGGGCGAGCAGGTGCTCGCCGATCTCGTCGGTGAGCAGCCGGTTGCCGGAGATGCCCTGGTTGACGATCCAGCCCCGGGTGAGGCGGCGGCTGAGCCGGGCCGGGAAGCTGCCGGCGCTGCCGGGTGTGGTCGCCGCGCCCTCGATCCAGGAGTCGCCGAAGGCGACGGCGATGCGTGTGCCCGCGGGGGCGCGGACGTCGGCGCCGATGACGAAGTGACCGGTGGTCACCTCCTCGGCGCCGTGGAGGTGTGCGGCGGTCAGCTGTTCGCCGGGGGCGGTGTGGCCGGTGTCGTAGGGCACCGCGGTGTAGGCGGTGGGGCCGGTGTCGCCGGGAAGGTACAGGGTGACGGTGAGTTCTTCGCCGGCGGTGACGGGCCGTTCGACGGGGTCGCTGACGAGTTCCCCGCCCGCGGGGATCTCGGCGGTCGGGGCGCCCGCGAAGGTGAGCGTGGCGCCGGTGGCGGGGTCGATGCCGTGGCCGGTGGTGCGGGTGGCGAGGTGGGCTCCGCCTATCTCGACGGGGGTCCGGCCGTAGCGGTTGCCGAGGAGGATGCGCACCGCCTCGCCTCCTCCGGCCGGGCGCAGGGACTGCCGGAGCGTCTGGCCGGCGAAGCCGCGCGGTTCGGTGAGGTGGAAGGACTCGTCGGGGCTGATGACGGCGGCGCGGTGGGCGGCGATCCAGGCGGTGGTCATGACCGGCGGCAACGCCGCCGCCGGTGTGCTTGTTCCGGGCCGGGCCGTTCACTTTCCTTCCGGCAGGGGGGTGAGCCGTTCGGTCCGCCCGTTGCGCTGTGCCCGGACGGACGGCTGTGCGAGGCCGAAGGTCGTGAAGGCGGTGCGGGCGGGCAGCGGGTACGGCTCCGTTCCGGTGAGCGCGTTGAGGATGGTGGCGCTGCGCCAGGCGGCGAGACCGAGGTCGGGGGCGCCGACGCCGTGGGTGTGCAGTTCGGCGTTCTGGACGTGGACCGAGCCGGTGACGGAGGGGTCCAGCTCGAGCCGGTACTGCTCGTCGATGCGGGGGCGTCCGCTGCTGTCGCGGCGCAGGTAGGGGTCGAGTCCGGCGAGGAGCCGGCCGAGGGGGCGTTCGCGGTAGCCGGTGGCGAGGACGACGGCGTCGGTGGTGAGCCGGGAGCGGCTGCCCTGCTGCGTGTGTTCCAGGTGCAGTTCGATCCGGCCGGCGGGGGTGCGGCCGGCGGTGCGGACGCGGACGCCGGGGGTGAGGACGGCGTCTGGCCAGCCGCCGTTCAGGGTGCGGCGGTACAGCTCGTCGTGGACGGCGGCGAGGGTGCCGGCGTCGATGCCTTTGTGCAGTTGCCACTGGGCGGCGACGAGCCGGTCGCGGACGGGTTCGGCGAGGGCGTGGAAGTAGCGGGCGTAGTCCGGGGTGAAGTGCTCCAGGCCGAGTTTGGAGTACTCCATCGGCGCGAACGCCTCGGTGCGGCCGATCCAGTGCAGCCGTTCCCGGCCGGCGGGGCGGTGGCGGAGCAGGTCGAGGAAGATCTCGGCGCCGGACTGCCCGGAGCCGACGACGGTGATGTGCCCGGCGGCGAGCACGGTGTCGCGGTGGGCGAGGTAGTCGGCGGCGTGGACGACGGGTACGCCGGCCGCCTGCACCAGGGGTGTGAGGGGTTCGGGCACGTGGGGGGCGGTGCCGACGCCGAGGACGACGTTGCGGGTGTGCGTACGGCCCAGGGCTTCGGCCTCGCCGGCGTCGTCGAGCTGGGTGAAGTCGACTTCGAACACGTCGTGTTCGGGGTTCCAGCGGATGGTGTCGACCTGGTGGCGGAAGCGGAGGCCGGGCAGTTGTCCGGCGACCCAGCGGCAGTAGGCGTCGTACTCGGCGCGGTGGATGTGGAAGTGCTCGGCGAAGTAGAAGGGGAAGAGCCGCTCCCGGCTTCTGAGGTAGTTGAGGAAGCTGAAGGGGCTGGTGGGGTCGGCGAGGGTCACCAGGTCGGCGAGGAACGGGACCTGGACGGTGGCGCCCTCGATGAGCAGTCCGGGGTGCCATGCGAAGCCGGGGCGCTGTTCGTAGAAGACGGCGTCGAGTCCGGTGAGCGGGTGGGCGAGGGCGGCGAGGGAGAGGTTGCAGGGGCCGATGCCGATGCCGACCAGGTCGCGCGGACGGGTGGGCGCGTGGTGTGGGGGGTGGGTCATGCCGGGGTGCTTCTTTCGACGAGTTCGAGCAGCTGGGCCAGGTCGTCCGGCCGGGTGTGGGGGTTGAGGAAGGTGGCCTTGAGCCACAGGCGGCCGTCGGGCCGGGCGCGGCCGAGGACGGCCCGGCCGTCGTGCAGCAGTCTGCGGCGCGCGGCCGCCACGGTGTCGTCGTCGGTGCCGGCGGGGCGGAACAGGACGGTGCTGATGACCGGCCGGTCGTACAGCGTGAAGCCGGGGTGGTCGCCGACCAGTGCGGCGAATTCGCGGGCGCGGGCGCAGACCTGGTCCACCAGGGCGGCGAGCCCGCCGCGGCCCAGTGTCTTCAGGGTGACGGCGATCTTCAGGACGTCGGGGCGGCGGGTGGTGCGCAGGGAGCGGCCGAGCAGGTCGGGGAGGCCGGCGTCGGTGTCGTCGTCGGCGTTCAGGTAGTCGGTGCGCTGGTGGAGGGCGGCGAGTTCGTGCGGGCGGGCGACGGCGAGGAGGCCGGCGGCGGCCGGCTGCCAGCCGAGCTTGTGCAGGTCGAGGGTGACGGTGTGGGCGGTGTCGAGCCCGGTGAGGGTGTCACGGTGGCGGTCGCTGAAGAGGAGGCCGCCGCCGTAGGCGGCGTCGACGTGGAGCCGGGCGCCGTGGGCGGCGCAGAGGCCGGCGATCTGGGGCAGCGGGTCGACGAGGCCCGCGTCGGTGGTGCCGGCGGTGGCGGCGACGAGCAGCGGGCCGGGGAGCGCGGTGAGGGCGTCGTCGAGGGCGGCCGGGTCGAGGGTGCCGTTCGGCGCCGGGACGACGACCGGGTCGGGCAGGCCGAGCAGCCAGGCGGCGCGCGGCAGGGAGTGGTGGGCGTTCGTGCCGCAGACCAGCCGGACGCTGCCGCCGTGGGCCTCGCGGGCGAGCAGCAGCGCGAGCTGGTTGGACTCGGTGCCGCCGGTGGTGACGAGGGCGTCGGCGAGGCCGGCCGCGCGGGCGAGGGCGTGGGCGACCGCTGCTTCCAGGGCGGAGGCGGCCGGGGCCTGGTCCCAGGAGTCGAGCGAGGGGTTGAGGGTGCTCGCCGCGAGGTCGGCGGCGGCGGCCACGGCGAGCGGCGGGCAGTGCAGGTGGGCGGTGCAGAGGGGGTCGGCGGGGTCGGCGGCGCCCTCGGCGAGGGCCTGTACGAGGGTGTGCAGGGCGTCAGGGTCGCCGGTGTCCGGCAGGACGTCCCCGAGGGCGTCGGCGACGCGCGCGGCGACGGCGTCCGGTCCGCCGGCCGGCAGGGGTCCGGCCCGGCGGCCGGCGCCGGCCGCGAGCGCGTCCAGCACGGTGCCGAGGAGGGGGCGCAGGGCGCCCGGGCCGTCGGGTCCCGAGGCGAGGGGCGGCAGGCGTGGGGGCTCCGCTCCGCTCATGGGTTCTCCTCCGGGGCCTGGGAAGGTCCAGTGGGCTTCCGGCTCGTGAGTGGATGTCCAGGTTGTACCGGAAGGGTGCCCTGCGTCCCGAAGGCCGGGGGAACAGAACCCGAAAGTGTGCGCTGCCGTGCGAGCGGAACGGCTCCGGGAACGGCGCACCGGGCGGGGCGGGCGCCGTGCGCCGGGCGTGTACTGCCGCCCGGTCAGGGACGATCGATGGCTGCGACACCGCGGGCCCGCCGGGGCCGCGCGGACGCGCCGGGGGCGGTCGCCCGCACAGTGCCCGCGCCACCCCGCCGGGCGCGGACTTCCGCACGTGGACGGACAGTCCGCCGGGACACCGGGCCCGCCGGGGCCGCGCGGATGCGTCGGGGGCGGTCGCCCGCACGGGGTGCCCGCACCGCCCCATCAGGCGCGGACTGCCGCACGTGGACGGACAGCCCGCCGGGACACCGAGCGCGGGACACCGGGGCCGCGCGGATGCGTCGGGGGCGGTCGCCCGCACGGGGTGCCCGCACCGCCCCGCCAGGCGCGCGGACTGCCGCACGTGGACGGACAGCCCGCCGGGACACCGAGCGCGGGACACCGGGCCCGCCGGGACCGCGCGGACGCGCCGGGGGCGGTCGCCCGCACGGGTACCCGCACCACCCCGCCAGGCGCGCGGACTGCCGCACGTGGACGGACGGTCCGCCGGGACACCGAGCGCGGGACACCGGGCCCGCCGGGACCGCGCGGACGCGCCGGGGGCGGTCGCCCGCACGGGTACCCGCACCACCCCGCCA
>NZ_JBEXTB010000037.1:0-50705 GCF_040613915.1 Streptomyces sp. NPDC006193 | reverse complement strand
AGGCGCGCGGACTTCCGCACGTGGACGGACGGTCCGCCGGGACACCGAGCGCGGGACACCGGGCCCGCCGGGGCCGCGCGGATGCGTCGGGGGCGGTCGCCCGCACGGTGCCTGCGCCGCCCCGCCGGGCGCGCGGACTTCCGCACGTGGACGGACGGTCCGGCGGGACGCCGGGGCCGCACGGCCGTACGGATCTGCGGGCCGCCCGGTGGCGGCTGCGACGTCAGACGGGCATGCCGGGGGCGGTCGCGGCGGGCCCTGCGGGCGGGCTGGTCACGGCGTCCGGAAGTCGGCGGTGTGGTCGTGGGCCCACCGGGCGAAGGTGCGGGCCGGGGCGCCGGTGACCTTCTCCACCGTGCCGGTGATCTCCGGGGGCACGCCGACGGTCGCCGCGAAGGACTGCATCAGCCGTTCGAGCATCTGCGGCGGGACGTACGGGAACAGCTCCGGGGCCGCCTCGGCCGGGTCGGTCTCGACGAACGTCAGCTGTCTGCCGAGCGCCCGGCCGATCGCCGCGACCTGGTCGGCGTTGCTGATCGCCTCCGGTCCGGTGAGCCGGTGCACGGCACCCTCGTGCCCGTCGTCGAGCAGGACGCGTTCGGCGACGGCGGCGATGTCGTCCTCGTGGATCGGCGCGGACAGCCCGCCGGCGTAGACGCCCCGGACGGTGTCGCCCGCGCGGATCTGCGGCGCCCACTGGAGGGCGTTGGTGGCGAAGGCGTTCGGCCGCAGGAACGTCCAGGCGAGCCCGCTGTCGTGGATCTGCCGCTCGGCGGTGGCGTGCATGACGTGGATGGGGTGCGTCTCGTCGGCGCCCTCCTGGATGACGCCGCTGGAGAGCAGGACGACGTGCCGCACGCCGTGCGCGCGGGCCGCCTCCAGCAGGGGCGCCGAGCAGGCCTGCGCGTACAGGAAGAGCTTGGTCGCCCCGCCGAACAGGGCGTCCGGGTCGTCCGCCCGGAACGGCACCACGTCCGCGGAGGCGGGGAGCGCGGCCCGCCGCGGGTCGCGGGTCAGCGCCCGGACGGGCTGTCCCGCGGCGAGGAGACGGTCGACGAGGGCGCGGCCGACGTTGCCGGTCGCGCCGGTCACTACGATCACGGTGGGCCTCCGGGGCTCGGCTGATCACTGACCGCCGAGCCTAGGGGCGGCGGCCGGGCCGCCGCATCGTCGGCGGGGACCAGCCGCGCCCTACGTCGTCCGGTCTACGCCTGCCGTGCGGCCGCCGGTTGCGCGCCGCGCACCTTCAGGGCGCGGGACAGGTCGTCGAGGCGGTCGGCGAGGGTGCGGCGCAGGGCCGGGGTGAGGTCGGCGTCGCGCAGGCAGGTCTCGCCGAGCCGCAGGTTCTCCGCGTCGACGGCGTGGGCCGGGAAGCACCAGCGTCCGGCGGCGACGGCGATGGCGGGGCCGCGGCGGGCGGCGACGGCGACCGCGTTTTCGTAGAAGCGCGGCACGTACTGCCGTACCAGGTCGGCCTGTTCGGGCTGCCAGAAGCCCTGCGCGGTGGCCGTGAAGAGGTAGTTGGACAGGTCGTCGCCGGCGAACATGGCCTCCCAGGCGGCGCGCTTGGCGTCCGGGTCGGGCAGCGCGGCGCGGCAGCGGGCGGCGCCCTCCTGCCCGGTGGCGCTCGGGTCCCGTTCCAGTTCGGCGGCGATGGCGGCCTCGTCGGTGGCGCCGAGCACGGCGAGCCGGGCGAGGATGCGCCAGCGCAGCTCGGGGTCGAGTTCCGGTCCGCCGGGCACGGTGCCGTCGGCGAGCCAGGCGGCGATGGTGTCCGGGTGGGCGGCCGCGCCGATCAGGTGGCGTACGGCGATGAGGCGCAGGCCGGGGTGGTCGCCGTCCTCGGTGCGGCGCAGCAGGTCGCGGCAGAGGGAGGTGAGGGCGGCGAGGGCGGCCGGCCGGTCCTGCGGCGGCAGGTACTGGTCGGCGATGTGGCCGGCGGCGAAGGCGAGGACGCCCTGGGCGAGGGCCAGGTCGGTCTCGTGCGGGAGGTGGGTGCGGGCCGTCTCCAGGTAGGCGGCGGGCGGGAGTTCGCCGTCGCGGACGGCGTCCCGCAGGGCGTTCCACACGACCGCCCGGGTCAGCGGGTCGGGCAGGCCGGACAGGGTGGTGCGGACCGTCTCGAAGGACTCGGCGTCGAAGCGGATCTTGGCGTAGGTGAGGTCGCCGTCGTTGAGGACGACGAGTGCGGGGCGCGGGCCGGAGGTGGTCAGTCGGAGATCGCCGGTCGCGGGGAGGTCGGCTTCCACGCGCTCGCGCAGGGTGAGCCGCCGCTCGTCGTGCAGGTCGCGGTCGTAGACGCCGAGGGTGATGCGGTGGGGGCGGCTGCTGCCGTCCCGGGCGGCGCCGGACGGGGAGGGGGCGCCGGGGCTGCCGAGGTGCCGTACGTCGAGGTGCCAGGTGCCGTGGTCGGTCCTGACGTCGGGCACGAGGGTGTCGACGCCGACGGTGCGCAGCCAGCTCTCGGCCCAGGCGTGGACGTCGCGGTCGGTGGCGGAGGCGAGGGAGTCGATGAAGTCGGCGAGGGTGGCGTTGCCGAACTTGTGCCGGGCGAAGTGGGTGTTGATGCCGGCGAGGAAGTCCTTCTCGCCGAGCCAGGCGGCCAGCTGGCGCAGCGCGGAGGCGCCCTTGGCGTAGGAGATGCCGTCGAAGTTGAGCAGGGCGGAGGCGGTGTCGTCGACGTTCTCGGGGGCGACGGGGTGGGTGGTGGGCCGCTGGTCGGCGTCGTAGCCCCAGGCTTTGCGGGTGACGCCGAACTCGGTCCAGGGGTCGGTGAAGCGGGTGGCCTCGGCGGTGGTCTGGTAGCCCATGTACTCGGCGAAGGACTCGTTGAGCCAGATGTCGTCCCACCACTGGAGGGTGACGAGGTCGCCGAACCACATGTGGGCCATCTCGTGCGCGATGACCATGGCGCGGGTCTGCCGCTCGGTGTCGGTGACGGCGGAGCGGTAGACGAACTCGTCGCGGAAGGTGACCAGGCCGGGGTTCTCCATGGCGCCGGCGTTGAACTCGGGGACGAACGCCTGGTCGTAGGAGTCGAAGGGGTACGGTTCCTCGAACTTCTCGTGGTAGCGGTCGAAGCAGGCGCGGGTGACGTCGAGGATCTCGTCGGCGTCGGCGTCGAGGTGGGGTGCGAGGGAGCGGCGGCAGTGGATGCCGAAGGGCAGTCCGCGGTGCTCGGTGCGCACCGAGTGCCAGGGGCCGGCGGCGACGGCGACCAGATAGGTGGAGACCGGCGGGGTGGGGGCGGCCTGCCAGACGCCGTCGCCGTCGCGGGCGGTGACGCCGTTGGCGAGGACGGTCCAGCCCTCGGGCGCCTTGACCGACACCTCGAAGACGGCCTTCAGGTCGGGCTGGTCGAAGGCGGCGAAGACGCGCTGGACGTCGTCCATGAACATCTGCGTGTAGACGTACGTCTCGCCGTCGCTCGGGTCGGTGAACCGGTGCATGCCCTCGCCGGTGCGGGAGTAGCGCATGACGGCGTCGACGCGCAGTTCGTGCTCGCCGGCGGTGAGGTTCTTCAGCGGCAGCCGGTTGTCGAGCAGGGACTCCGGGTCGAGCGGTTGCCCGTCGAGCGTGACGCTGCGCAGTTCCGCGGGCTTCAGCTCGACGAACGTGTTCCCGTCGGACCGCGCGGTGAACCGGATCGCGGTGCGGGAGTCGAAGGTCTCGTCCCCGGTCGTGAGGTCCAGTTCGACCGTGTAGCGGTGGACGTCGAGGAACTGTGCTCGGAGCTGCGCTTCGTCGCGCGTGAGTACGGACATGCAGGCCATGCTGCCTGATGGCACCGGCAGCGCACAGGGGCGGATCGGTACACGGCTTATGTCCGGGGTGCGCCCCTGGCTGCCGGTGGCGGGGTCAGGTGTCGTTCCCGGGCTGTCCGTTGTGGGTGTCCTCGGCGATGCGCTCGTGGTGTCTGATCACTTCGGCGATGATGAAGTTGAGGAATTTCTCGGCGAAGGCCGGGTCGAGCTTGGCGTTCTCGGCGAGGCGGCGCAGCCGCTCGATCTGGCGGGC
The DNA here is from genome assembly GCF_040613915.1 of Streptomyces sp. NPDC006193. Classification (NCBI taxonomy): domain Bacteria; kingdom Bacillati; phylum Actinomycetota; class Actinomycetes; order Kitasatosporales; family Streptomycetaceae; genus Streptomyces; species Streptomyces sp. NPDC006193. Next base: position 46,688 of record NZ_JBEXTB010000037.1, on the reverse strand, counting down.
CTCGCGGGCCGGGTCGGCGGGCGGCAGCTGGTGCAGCGCCTTGAGCCGGCCGACCTGCTGGGTGGCCTTGAAGCGTTCGGCGAGCATGTGGACGACGGCCGCGTCGATGTTGTCGATGCTGTCGCGCAGCCGTTCCAGTTCCTGGCGGACCTCGGGGTCCACGGCGCCGGCGTCCGGGTTGCTGGTGGTCATGGGCGTCCACCTTAAGCGCTGGGCCGGTCCTGCCTCACGGGGTGTCCGAGGAGTGGATCACGGCGGTGCGCGGCGGGGGCCGGCCCGACCGCTGCGGCCGCGGGGGCGCCGCGGGCCCCACGCCCGGGCGGCCGCCGCCCGCCGCCGTCGCCGCCTACAGTGGAGGAAGGCGGCGTCGTGAGGGGTGCGGACGTGGCGAACGGCGGACCGGTCGAGCACGGCTACCCGCATCTGGAGACGGTGCGGGCCGCTGTCACGGCGCTGTACCGGCGGCTGTCGCACGACACCGTCCGCGCCTTCTCGGCCAGTGTGGCCCCCGGCGACGTGGCCTTCTGCGACACCGACGACCTGCACCTGGGCGCGCAGCGCGTGGCCCGGGAGATCGTCCGCCACTTCCGGCTGCCGGACGCGCGGCTGATCGTCGGCTTCCGGGAGATGACCCACGCGGCGAACGTGGAACTCGCCGCGGGCCCCGAGTACTTCGTGGAGCTCAACGACCGGTTCCGCACGCATCGCCGGGACATCGGCGCGGCCCTGGCCCACGAGGTGGCGCACGTCTACCTGCACCGGCTGGACCTGTCCTTCCCGACCACGGCGGAGAACGAGATCCTCACGGACACGGCGACGACCTACCTGGGCGCGGGCTGGCTGCTGCTGGACGCCTACCGGGAGGACGGCGTCTCGTCCCAGAAGCTCGGCTACCTCACCCCGGAGGAGTTCGGCTACGTCCTCGCCAAGCGGGCGCTGCTCTTCCACGAGGACCCGTCCGTGTGGTTCACCAGCCCGCAGGCGTACACCGCCTACGCCGAGGGGCTGGCGCGGGCCCGCCGGGACGAGCAGCAGCCGCCGCTGACCAAGGCCGGCTGGGCGGGCCGCCGCCGGTACGCCCACGACCGCCGGCACGTGTCCGACGTCCCGCCGACGGCCCCGTACGCCTTCGCCCACGACGGCAGCGGCCGACTCGGGGTGAGCTTCCCGTGCCCGACCTGCCACCAGCGGATCAGGGTGCCGGTGCGGGGGCGGGTGCGGGCCCGGTGCGGCTTGTGCCGGACGGTGCTGGAGTGCGACACGTGACCCTCCGCCCCGCCCCTGCGGCACGCCACGACTCCGCGCCCTTCGGTGCCTCGACGGCCCGGCCGGGGGGCGTACCGGCCCGGTCACGGGGGCGCGGGCACGGCTGCCGGTCGGCGGCGGACGAGGGCCGGGGAGGCGGCGTGACGGGGTGCGGGTAGGCGGCGTGACGGGGTGCGAGGAGGCCGCGTGACGGGGTGCGGGCGGGTGTGCGACGACGCCTGCCCGGTGTCCGGTCGGGGACGGGGCAGGCGTCGTCGGTGTTCCGTACGCCTTTGTACGGGACGTTTCTCGGGGTGCCGTCAGACCGCCAGGGCGCGGTCCGTCGGGCGGATCGGGGCCGGCAGGTCGCTGGCACCGGTCAGGTAGCGGTCGACTCCGCGGGCGGCCGAGCGGCCCTCCGCGATCGCCCACACGATCAGGGACTGGCCGCGGCCGGCGTCACCGGCGACGAACACGCCCGGCACATTGGTCTGGAAGTCGGCGTCGCGGGCGATGTTACCGCGTTCGTCGAGCTCCAGGCCGAACTGCTCGACCAGGCCGTTCTCCCGGTCGGTGCCGGTGAAGCCCATGGCGAGGGTGACCAGCTGGGCGGGGATCCTCCGCTCGGTGCCCGGCTTCGGGGTCAGCCGGCCGTCGACGAACTCCACCTCGGTGAGGTGCAGCCACTGGACGTTGCCGTCCTCGTCGCCCTCGAAGCGGGTGGTGGAGACGGAGTAGACCCGCTCGCCGCCCTCATCGTGGGCCGAGGTGACCTTGTAGAGCAGCGGGAAGGTCGGCCAGGGCTGGTCGATCGGGTGCCGCTCGTCGTTCGGGCGGGGCATGATCTCCAGCTGGGTGACGGAGGCCGCGCCCTGCCGGTGGGCGGTGCCGACGCAGTCGGCGCCGGTGTCGCCGCCGCCGATGACGACGACGTGCTTGCCCTCCGCCGAGACGGGGGGCGCCACGAAGTCGCCCTCCTGCACCTTGTTCGCCAGCGGCAGGTACTCCATGGCCTGGTAGACGCCCTTGAGCTCGCGGCCCGGCACCGGCAGGTCCCGTGCGGTCGTCGCACCGGCGGCGATCACGATCGCGTCGTACCGCTTCTTCAGGTCGCGGGCGTTGATGTCGCGGCCGATCTCGACGCCGGTGCGGAACCGGGTGCCTTCCGCGCGCATCTGCTCGATACGGCGGTTGATGTGCCGCTTCTCCATCTTGAACTCGGGGATGCCGTAGCGGAGGAGGCCGCCGACGCGGTCGGCGCGCTCGTAGACGGCGACGGTGTGGCCGGCCCGGGTCAGCTGCTGGGCGGCGGCCAGGCCCGCGGGGCCCGAGCCGATGACCGCCACCGTCTTGCCGGAGAGGCGCTCCGGGATCTGCGGCGCGACGTCCCCCGTCTCCCACGCCTTGTCGATGATGGAGACCTCGACGTTCTTGATGGTGACCGGCTGCTGGTTGATGCCCAGCACGCACGCCGACTCGCACGGGGCGGGGCAGAGGCGACCGGTGAACTCGGGGAAGTTGTTGGTCGCGTGCAGCCGCTCGGAGGCGGCGGCCCAGTCCTCGCGGTAGGCGTAGTCGTTCCACTCGGGGATCAGGTTCCCCAGCGGACAGCCGTTGTGGCAGAACGGGATGCCGCAGTCCATGCAGCGGCTGGCCTGCTTGCTGATGATCGGCAGCAGGGAGCCGGGGACGTAGACCTCGTTCCAGTCGCGGACCCGCTCTTCGACGGGGCGGGTCTTGGCGACCTCACGGCCGTGGTTCAGGAAGCCCTTGGGGTCAGCCATTGATCGCCGCCTCCATCATCTTCTCGGTGATCTCGGTCTCGGAGAGACCGGCTCGCTCGGCGGCGTCCTTGGCGGCGAGCACTGCCTTGTACGTGCTGGGGATGATCTTGCTGAACCGTTCCACGGCCGTGTCCCAGTCGGCGAGCAGCTTCCCGGCGACCGTCGAGCCGGTCTCCTCGGCGTGGCGGCGCACCACCTCGTGCAGCCACTGCCGGTCCGTGTCGTCCAGCGCCTCGACCGACCCGGCGTTGCCGGCGTTGACGTTGTCGCGGTCGAGGTCGATGACGTAGGCGATGCCGCCGGACATGCCCGCCGCGAAGTTGCGGCCGGTCGGGCCGAGGACGACCGCGTGGCCGCCGGTCATGTACTCGCATCCGTGGTCGCCGACGCCCTCCGAGACGACCAGCGCGCCGGAGTTGCGGACGCAGAACCGCTCACCGGTGCGGCCGCGCAGGAACAGCTCGCCGCCGGTGGCGCCGTAGGCGATGGTGTTGCCCGCGATGGTCGAGTACTCGGCGAGGTGGTCGGCGGCCCGGTCGGGGCGGACGATGATCCGGCCGCCGGACAGGCCCTTGCCGACGTAGTCGTTGGCGTCGCCCTCCAGGCGGAGCGTGACGCCGCGCGGCAGGAACGCGCCGAAGGACTGGCCGGCGGAGCCGGTGAAGGTGATGTCGATGGTGTCGTCGGGCAGGCCGGCGCCGCCGAACTTCTTCGTCACCTCGTGGCCGAGCATGGTGCCGACGGTGCGGTTGATGTTGCGGATCGCGACCTGGGCGCGCACCGGCTGGGCCTCGGTCGCGTCGTCGGCGGCGAGGGCGTCGGCGGCGAGCCGGATCAGCTCGTTGTCCAGTGCCTTCTCCAGGCCGTGGTCCTGGGCGATCACCTGGTGGCGCACCGCGCCCTCGGGCAGCTCGGGCACGTGGAACAGCGGCGCCAGGTCCAGGCCCTGCGCCTTCCAGTGGTTCACCGCGCGCTGGACGTCCAGCACCTCGGCGTGCCCGACGGCTTCCTCGATGGAGCGGAAGCCGAGCTCGGCGAGGAGTTCGCGGACCTCCTCGGCGATGAACCGGAAGAAGTTGACCACGTGCTCGGCCTTGCCGGCGAAGCGGTCGCGCAGGGTCGGGTTCTGGGTGGCGATGCCGACCGGACAGGTGTCCAGGTGGCAGACGCGCATCATGACGCAGCCGGCGACGACGAGCGGCGCGGTCGCGAAGCCGAACTCCTCGGCGCCGAGCAGCGCGGCGACGACCACGTCCCGGCCGGTCTTCAGCTGGCCGTCGGTCTGCACCACGATCCGGTCGCGCAGGCCGTTGAGCAGCAGGGTCTGCTGGGTCTCGGCGAGGCCGAGCTCCCAGGGGCCGCCCGCGTGCTTCAGCGAGGTCAGCGGGGAGGCGCCGGTGCCGCCGTCGTGACCGGAGATGAGGACGACGTCCGCGTGGGCCTTGGACACGCCCGCGGCGACCGTGCCGACGCCGACCTCGGAGACCAGCTTGACGTGGATCCGCGCCCGCGGGTTGGCGTTCTTCAGGTCGTGGATCAGCTGGGCCAGGTCCTCGATGGAGTAGATGTCGTGGTGCGGCGGCGGCGAGATCAGGCCGACGCCCGGCGTCGAGTGCCGGGTCCTGGCCACCCACGGGTAGACCTTGTGGCCGGGCAGCTGGCCGCCCTCGCCGGGCTTGGCGCCCTGGGCCATCTTGATCTGGATGTCGTCCGCGTTGACCAGGTACTCGGAGGTGACGCCGAAGCGGCCGGAGGCGACCTGCTTGATGGCGGACCGGCGGGCCGGGTCGTACAGGCGCTCCGGGTCCTCGCCGCCCTCACCGGTGTTCGACTTGCCGCCGAGCTGGTTCATGGCGATGGCGAGGGTCTCGTGCGCCTCCTTGGAGATGGAGCCGTACGACATCGCGCCGGTCGAGAAGCGCTTGACGATCTCGGAGACCGGCTCGACCTCCTCGAGCGGGACCGGCTGCCGGTCGGACTTGAAACCGAACAGGCCGCGCAGCGTCATCAGGCGCTCGGACTGCTCGTTCACGCGGGACGTGTACTTCTTGAAGATGTCGTACCGGCCGGTGCGCGTGGAGTGCTGCAGGCGGAAGACCGTCTCCGGGTCGAACAGGTGCGGCTCGCCCTCGCGGCGCCACTGGTACTCGCCGCCGATCTCCAGCGCGCGGTGCGCGGGAGCGATGCCGGAGGCCGGGTAGGCCTTGGCGTGGCGGGCGGCCACCTCCTTGGCGATGACGTCGATGCCGACGCCGCCGATCTTGGTGGCGGTGCCGTTGAAGTACGTGTCCACGAAGGTCCGGTCGAGGCCGACGGCCTCGAAGACCTGGGCGCCGCGGTAGGAGGCGACGGTGGAGATGCCCATCTTGGACATGACCTTCAGGACGCCCTTGCCGAGGGCGTGGATGAGGTTTCTGATCGCCTGCTCGGGCTCGATGCCGTCGATGAAGGTGCCCGCGCGCAGCAGGTCCTCGACCGACTCCATCGCCAGGTACGGGTTGACGGCGGCGGCGCCGTAACCGATGAGCAGGGCGACGTGGTGGACCTCGCGGACGTCGCCGGCCTCGACCAGCAGGCCCACCTGGGTGCGCTGCTTGGTGCGGATGAGGTGGTGGTGGACGGCCGCGGTGAGCAGCAGCGACGGGATCGGCGCGTGCTCGGCGTCGGAGTGCCGGTCCGACAGGACGATCAGGCGGGCGCCGTTGCCGATGGCCGCGTCGGCCTCGGCGCAGATCTCCTGGATGCGGGCGGCGAGGGCGTCACCGCCGCCGGAGACCCGGTACAGGCCGGAGAGGGTCGCGGCCTTGAAGCCCGGCATGTCGCCGTCGGCGTTGATGTGGATGAGCTTGGCCAGCTCGTCGTTGTCGATGACCGGGAAGGGCAGGGTGACCGAGCGGCAGGAGGCGGCGGTCGGCTCCAGCAGGTTGCCCTCCGGGCCCAGCGACGAGCGCAGGGAGGTGACCAGCTCTTCGCGGATCGCGTCCAGCGGCGGGTTGGTGACCTGCGCGAACAGCTGGGTGAAGTAGTCGAAGAGCAGGCGCGGGCGCTCGGACAGGGCCGCGATCGGCGAGTCGGTGCCCATGGAGCCGATCGGCTCGGCGCCGGTGCGGGCCATCGGGGCGAGGATGACGCGCAGCTCCTCCTCGGTGTAGCCGAAGGTCTGCTGGCGGCGGGTGACCGAGGCGTGGGTGTGGACGATGTGCTCGCGCTCGGGCAGGTCGGAGAGCTCGATCTCGCCGGCCTCCAGCCACTCGGCGTACGGCTTCTCGGCCGCGAGGGACGCCTTGATCTCGTCGTCCTCGATGATGCGGTGCTCGGCGGTGTCGACGAGGAACATGCGGCCGGGCTGCAGGCGGCCCTTGCGGACGACCTTGGCGGGGTCGATGTCCAGGACGCCGACCTCGGAGCCGAGGACGACGAGGCCGTCGTCGGTGACCCAGTAGCGGCCGGGGCGCAGGCCGTTGCGGTCCAGGACGGCGCCGACCTGGGTGCCGTCGGTGAAGCAGACGCAGGCGGGGCCGTCCCAGGGCTCCATCATCGTGGAGTGGAACTGGTAGAAGGCGCGCCGGTCCGGGTCCATGGAGTCGTGGTTCTCCCACGCCTCCGGGATCATCATCAGCACGGAGTGCGGCAGCGAGCGGCCGCCCAGGTGCAGCAGTTCGAGGACCTCGTCGAAGGAGGCGGAGTCGGAGGCGTCCGGCGTGCAGACCGGGAAGATCCGCTCCAGCTTCTCCTGCGGGCCGAACAGGTCGGAGACCAGCTGGGACTCGCGGGCGCGCATCCAGTTGCGGTTGCCCTGCACGGTGTTGATCTCACCGTTGTGCGCGACGAAGCGGTAGGGGTGCGCCAGCGGCCACGACGGGAAGGTGTTCGTGGAGAACCGGGAGTGCACGAGCGCGATCGCGGAGGCGAAGCGGCGGTCGGACAGGTCCGGGAAGAAGGGCTCGAGCTGGCCGGTGGTCAGCATGCCCTTGTAGACGATCGTCCGGGCGGACAGGGACGGGAAGTAGACGCCTGCCTCGCGCTCGGCGCGCTTGCGCAGCACGAACGCCTTGCGGTCCAGGTCGATGCCGGTGCTGACGCCGTCGCCGACGAAGATCTGGCGGAAGGCGGGCATGGTGGACCGGGCGGTGGCACCGAGCAGCTCGGGTGCGACCGGAACCTCGCGCCAGCCGAGGACGGTCAGCCCCTCCTCGCCGGCGATCGTCTCGATGCGCGAGACGGCGGTGGCGGTCCCCTCCTCGGGCAGGAAGGCGATGCCGACGGCGTAGGAGCCGGCGGCGGGGAGGTCGAATCCGGCCACCTCGCGGAAGAAGGCGTCCGGCACCTGGGAGAGGATGCCCGCGCCGTCGCCGGAGTCGGGCTCGGAGCCGGTGGCGCCGCGGTGCTCCAGGTTGCGCAGGACGGTGAGCGCCTGTTCGACCAGCGTGTGGGACGCCTCGCCGGTGAGGGTGGCGACGAAACCGACGCCGCAGGCGTCGTGTTCGTTGCGGGGGTCGTACATACCCTGCGCAGCAGGGCGAGCATCCATGAACGACCAGTTCTGGCCGTTCTCGGAATGCTGGGACGGCTGGCGCGGCGTACGCATCGGCTCTCCCGTCGTCGTCATCTGGCATGTGGCAGGTGCCGAGGGACGACGTTGGCCCTCTGCGTGATCTCTGCATGAGATCAAAATTTCGTGCAGGTTACATGATGGAGCGGTTCTCGGGAACCGGATACTCCGTTCCAGCATGCGGACGCCGCGGTCGCGGTCGAGGCGCCGCGCGAACGCGGCGAGCACCGTGCGACGGCGGCGGTGCCGCGCGGTGGCGGCCTGTGTCGTGGGGGGCGTTTCGGACACGATCGGTCGGATCGGTGTCCGTCGGCCCGAAGGGGCCGGGGAGAGCGTCGTCCGCCCGCCCCGGGGGGTGCGGCGGGCGTCGTTGCCCGCAGCGCTTACGGCTCATGCCCGATGGCCGAGTGCGCGAAACCAGCGAGTAACGGCTACGTATGCGGTCCCTCGCATAGATAGCGGTCCGCCTATCCTACGGCCGTTCCGAACAGAGTGCCCAGGGCGTACGTCACACCGGCCGCAGCACCGCCGAGCGCGAGCTGCCGCAGCCCGCTGAACCACCAGGTGCGCGCGGTCACCCTCGCCACCACGGCGCCGCACCCGAAGAGCCCGGCGAGGGCGAGCAGCAGGGCGGGCCACAGCGCGGTCGCGCCGAGCAGGTACGGCAGCACGGGCAGCAGGGCGCCGAGGGCGAAGGAACCGAAGGACGACACGGCGGCGACCAGCGGCGAGGGCAGGTCGCCGGGATCGACGCCCAGCTCCTCGCGGGCGTGGATCTCCAGTGCCTGCTCGGGATCCCGGGACAGCTGGCGGGCGACCTGCCGGGCCAGCGCCGGCTCCACCCCGCGGGCCGCGTACAGCGCCGCCAGCTCGTTCTCCTCGTCCTGGGGGTGCTTGCGCAGCTCACGGCGCTCGACGTCCAGCTCGGCCTCGACCAGTTCGCGCTGGGAGGCGACGGAGGTGTACTCGCCGGCCGCCATGGAGAAGGCACCGGCGGCGAGCCCCGCGAGCCCGGTGAGGACGATGGTGTGCTGGCTCACCGAACCGCCGGCCACGCCTGTCATCAGGGCGAGGTTGGAGACCAGGCCGTCCATCGCGCCGAACACGGCGGGGCGCAGCCAGCCGCCGTTGACGTCGCGGTGGGTGTGGTTGTCGCGGTGCGCCTCGTGCAGCGCGGCCTCGGTGTCGAGGATGGCCATACCGGACCCCCCAGGGAAGCTAAGCCAAAGCTAACTTTGGACGAGTTCTACTTTTCGACAACACCGAACATACGCCGGTCATTCCCTTCCCGCCAGCAAGGCGAGGCTCGGCTAACCTGCGGTTTCGTCTCTTCGGGTTCGTGAGCGCCGGGGCGAGGCGGACCTCCGGGCCGACCCGGGGGCACGGGCGGACGCGGACCTGGACCGGCCGTGCACCCGGGCGGTCCTGGGCGGCCGCGCGGCGGGGCTGCCCCGCCGTCGCAGTCCGTCCGTCAGGACGTCCGCGGCCTCGACGGCCTCGCCGCGTCCCGCGCCCGCGGCCGTGCCCTCGGCTTCCAGGGCCGCGCCGCGCTCCGTCCCCGGCAGCCGCCGGTGTCCGGGCGGGCGCACCCGCCCACCCCGGCGGAGATCGAACCCGGCGAGACGATCACCGAGTCGGCGGCGGCCCGCGTGCACCCGGGCGGTCCTGGGCGGCCGCGCGCCGGGGCTGCCCCGCCGTCGCAGTCCGTCCGTCAGGACGTCCGCGGCCTCGACGGCCTCCCCGCGTCCCGCGCCCGCGGCCGTGCCCTCGGCTTCCAGGGCCGCGCCGCGCTCCGTCCCCGGCAGCCGCCGGTGTCCCGGCGGGCGCACCCACCCACCCCGGCGGAGATCGAACCCGGCGAGACGATCACCGAGTCGGCGGCGGCCCGGCCGGGCGCCGGGGTCTTCCGACGGCCCGTCCATCGACGCGGCCGTGGTGGCGGTCGGCCCGGCGGACGCGGTGGCCGGCGCGCGGGGACCGAGTCCGCCGCCGCTCAGCCACCGCGGGCGCTCGCGCGGTCGCGGTGTCCGGCCGCCCGCGTCCCGCACGCGGCGAGGGCGCCCGGGAGACCCCGGACGCCCTCGGCGCCGTACCGGCGGCGGTCAGCTCTTGCCGGCCTCCGCCGACTCCGCCTCGTCCTCCGGCGCCCCCTCGGCGCCCGACGCCCCGCCCGTCTTCCCGGTCCGCCCGGTGGGCGCGTCCGGCCCGGCGTCCTCGCCGTCGCGCGGCTCGGGGTGCTCCTGCTCGCCGGGCGTCCCGGTGGCCGGGGCCGGCTCCACCACCGCTTCCCGGCCCGGCCGCTTCCTCGACGACACCACGATGTACGCCACCGCCAGCAGCAGCACGACCATCGCGGTCCAGTCGTTGAGCCGGAGGCCCAGGATGTGGTGGGCGTCGTCCACCCGCATGTACTCGATCCAGCCGCGGCCCACGCAGTAGGCGGCGACGTACAGGGCGAACGCCCGGCCGTGGCCCAGCTTGAAGCGGCGGTCGGCCCAGAGGACGAGGAGGCCGACGCCGACGCACCACAGGGACTCGTAGAGGAAGGTCGGGTGGTAGTAGCCCGGCACCCGGCCGCCGTCGGAGGAGGTGATGTGCAGCGCCCAGGGAAGGTGCGTCTGCCGCCCGTACAGCTCCTGGTTGAACCAGTTGCCCCAGCGGCCGATGGCCTGCGCGAAGGCGATGCCGGGCGCGACGGCGTCGGCGTACGCCGGCATCGGGATGCCACGGCGCCGCGCACCGATCCACGCGCCGAGCGCGCCGAGCGCGATCGCGCCCCAGATGCCCAGGCCGCCCTCCCACACCTTGAAGGCGTCCACCCAGTCACGGCCCTCGCTGAAGTACAGCTCGTAGTCCGTGATGACGTGGTAGAGCCGGCCGCCGACCAAGCCGAACGGGACGGCCCAGACGGCGATGTCGGCGACGGTGCCGGCCTGCCCGCCGCGGGCGATCCAGCGCCTGTTGCCGAGCCAGACGGCGACGAAGACGCCGATGATGATGCAGAAGGCGTAGCCGCGCAGCGGGATGGGGCCGAGGTACAGCACCCCGCGCGACGGGCTGGGAATGTAGGCAAGTTCCATGGCAGGTCCGACGCTACCGTGCCGGGCCGCGGGCACGGCAGGCAGTCCGGCTACGGGTCCATAACGGGGCGTGGGAGTCGCTCACGCTCCGTCCGCCTCCTCCACCATCCGCTTCAGCTTGGCCGGGGTCATCGTCCGGTCCTGGTAGATGTTCCTGCCGCCGAACAGGACGGTGGGCGTGCCGCTGAACCCGCCCGAGCGGAAGGCCTGGTGGGACTTGTCCACCCAGCTGTCGTGGGTGCCCTTCTCCACGCAGGCGCGGAACGCGGGCGTGTCCAGTCCCTTCACCTTGCCGGCGAGCCGGATCAGCTTGTCGGCGCTGCCGTAGGCGTCGTCGGTCTCCGGGGGCTGGTTCGCGTACAGCACGTCGTGGTAGGCGCGGAACCTGCCGGCGTCCTGGGCGCAGGCCGCGGCGTTGGCGGAGCGCAGGGAGCCGGTGCCGCCGAGGTTGCCGTCGATCAGCTTGACCAGGTGGTACTCGATCCTGAGCTTGCCGGCGTCGGCCAGTTCGTGGAGGGTCGGCCGGTACGCCGTCTCGAAGGCCTGGCAGGCCGGGCAGCGGAAGTCCTCCCAGACGGTGAGCGTCGGCCTGGCGCCGTCCTTGCCGACCGGGATGGCGAGGCTGTCCTTGCCCTGCGCGCCGGAGGGCGCCACGACCGGGCCAGCGGCGCTGTCCTTGCCCTTGTCCTTGCCCGCGTTGGCGGCGACCACGCCGATCACCGCCGCGAGGCCGAGGACGCAGATCACGCTCGCGCCCACGATCAGCGTGCGCCGCCGCTTGTCCGCGGCCTTCTGCTTCTCGCGCTCGACCGCCAGCCGCTGTCGGGCGGTGCGCTTTCCGTCACGGTTCTTCTCGCTCACACCCCCAGAACGAACCGGGGAGGCGCAGCGCGCCTCCCCGGCCAGGAGTCCACCCCTTCGGGTGATCTCGTCCTGCGGTGCGGGAGCCCCGCGTACGGTCACGCCTGCCCGCGCACGCCCTTCGCGAGCTCGCCGGCGAGCTCGCGGACCGCCGCGAGGCCGGAGGCGTGGTCCGGCGCGTCCAGCATCCGCTTGACGAACGCCGAGCCGACGATGACCCCGTCGGCGAAGCCGGCGACCTCGGCCGCCTGGGCCCGGTCGGAGACGCCGAGCCCGACGCAGACGGGCAGGTCGGTGCCGGTGGCGCGGGTGCGCCGGACCAGGTCCTGGGCCTGCGCGCCGACGGAGTCGCGGGTGCCGGTGACGCCCATGAGGGAGGCCGCGTAGACGAAGCCGCTGCCCGCCGCGGTGATCTGCGCGAGCCGCTCGTCCCGGCTGCTCGGCGCCACCACGAACACCGTCGCCAGGCCGTGCTTGTCGGCGTGCTCCCGCCACAGCGCCGACTCCTGCACAGGCAGGTCGGGCAGGATGCAGCCCGCGCCGCCCGCCTCGGCCAGTTCGGCGGTGAAGCGCTCGACGCCGTAGCGGTCGACCGGGTTGAAGTACGTCATGACGAGCACGGGCTTGCCGGTGGCCTCGTGGGCCTGACGGACCGTGCGCATGACGTCGGCGATCTTGACACCGCCGCGCAGGGCGATGTCGTCGGCGGTCTGGATGACCGGGCCGTCGAGGACGGGGTCGCTGTGCGGCAGGCCGACCTCGACGACGTCGGCGCCGCCGTCGAGGACGGCCTTGACCGCCTCGATGCCGCCGTCGACGGTCGGGAAGCCGGCCGGGAGGTAGGCGATGAGCGCGGAGCGGCCCTCGGCCCTGGCGGCGGCGAGGGTGTCCGACAGCAGCTGGATGTTCCCGCTCACTTGGCGTCCCCCTCGATCTCGGCGGTGTCGGCTTCGTCGGCGGCCACCTCGGCGTCGGTGTCGTACAGGCCGAAGTAGCGGGCGGCGGTGTCCATGTCCTTGTCGCCGCGGCCGGACAGGTTGACGACGATCAGACCGCCCGGGCCCAGCTCCCTGCCGACCTCGAGGGCGCCGGCGAGGGCGTGGGCGCTCTCGATGGCCGGGATGATGCCCTCGGTGCGCGACAGCAGGCGCAGGGCCTGCATGGCGGCGTCGTCGGTGATGGCGCGGTACTCGCCGCGGCCCGAGTCCTTCAGGTAGGCGTGCTCGGGGCCGATGCCCGGGTAGTCAAGGCCGGCCGAGATGGAGTACGGCTCGGTGATCTGGCCCTCCTCGTCCTGCAGGACGTAGGAGCGGGAGCCGTGCAGGATGCCGGGCTCGCCGGCGGTGAGGGTGGCGGCGTGCTCACCCGTCTCGACGCCGTGGCCCGCGGGCTCGCAGCCGATCAGGCGGACGCCCTCGTCGGGGATGAAGGCGTGGAACAGGCCGATGGCGTTGGAGCCGCCGCCGACGCAGGCGACGGCGGCGTCGGGGAGGCGGCCGGCGCGCTCCAGGAGCTGCCGGCGGGCCTCGACGCCGATCACGCGGTGGAAGTCGCGGACCATGGCCGGGAAGGGGTGGGGGCCGGCCACGGTGCCGAACAGGTAGTGGGTGTGGTCGACGTTGGCGACCCAGTCCCGGAACGCCTCGTTGATGGCGTCCTTCAGGGTGCGGCTGCCGGACTTCACGGCGACGACCTCGGCGCCGAGCATCCGCATCCGGGCCACGTTGAGGGCCTGGCGCCGGGTGTCGATCTCCCCCATGTAGATGGTGCAGTCCAGCCCGAACAGCGCGCAGGCGGTGGCGGTCGCGACGCCGTGCTGGCCGGCGCCGGTCTCGGCGATGACGCGGGTCTTGCCCATGCGCCTGGTGAGCAGGGCCTGGCCGAGCACGTTGTTGATCTTGTGGGAGCCGGTGTGGTTGAGGTCCTCGCGCTTGAGGAACACCCGGGCGCCCCCGGCGTGTTCGGCGAACCGCGGGACCTCCGTCAGGGCGCTGGGCCGGCCGGTGTAGTGGGCCAGGAGGTCGTCGAGCTCGCGGGCGAACTCGGGGTCGTTCCTGGCCTTGTCGTACTCGACGGCCACCTCGTCCACGGCGGCGACGAGGGCCTCCGGGATGAACTTGCCGCCGAACGCGCCGAAGTAGCCCTCGGCACTGGGGAGCCCGCCGCTGGGGTCGGGGACGAAGAACTCGCTGGGCATGCGGAAACCTCACGGTGAGTATGTGCGGGAAAGACACTGTTCGCCGTGGGGGCGGAGGTACGTCCGAGGGGTGACGGGCCGTCAGCGGCCCGCCGCGCAGTCCCCCGCGCCCCTGACGGGGCGCTGCCATCGACGCCCGTTCACCTGTCCCGGCTCGTCACCGATGACGTACCGCACCCTGCGCCCGTGGACCCGGCGGGCGGGGGCACGGCAGCCCCGGGGCCGGCAGCCGCGCGCGAGGCGGGCGTGCCGGTCAACGGTCGTCGCGGTGGGAGTCATCGCCGTCCAGCCTAGCGAAAGCTCAGCCCCGGCCGTGCCGCAGCGCGGGGTGTTCGCCCGCCGCCACCAGGTCGGCCACCGCCGTCCTGGGGTCGCGGCCGGTCACCAGGGACTCGCCGACCAGGACCGCGTCGGCGCCGGCGTTGGCGTAGGCGATGAGGTCGTGCGGGCCGCGCACACCGGACTCGGCGATCTTCACGATGCCGTCCGGGATCTCCGGGGCCACCCGCTCGAACGTGCCGCGGTCGACCTCCAGCGTCTTCAGGTCGCGCGCGTTGACGCCGATGACCTTGGCGCCCGCGTCCACCGCCCGCTCGACCTCGTCCTCGTCGTGCACCTCGACGAGCGGCGTGAGGCCGATCGACACCGCGCGCTCGATCAGCGACTCCAGGGCCGGCTGGTCGAGGGCGGCCACGATCAGCAGCGCGAGGTCGGCGCCGTACGCGCGGGCCTCCCACAGCTGGTAGGAGCTGACGATGAAGTCCTTGCGCAGCACCGGGATGTCCACACGCGCGCGGACGGCCTCCAGGTCGGCGAGGGAGCCGCCGAAGCGGCGCTGCTCGGTGAGGACGGAGATGACGGCCGCGCCGCCCGCCTCGTAGTCCGCGGCCAGTCCGGCCGGGTCGGCGATCGCGGCCAGCGCGCCCTTGGAGGGGCTGGAGCGCTTGACCTCGCAGATCACCTTCACGCCGTCGCCCTTGAGCGCGGCCGCCCCGTCCTTGGCGGCGGAGGCCTTGGCCGCCCGCTCCTTGAGCTCGTCGAGGCTGACGCGTGCCTGTCGCTCGGCGAGGTCGGCACGGACTCCGTCGATGATCTCGTCGAGCACACTCACGCGAGCGGCCCCCTTCCAGGCGGTGGTTCCTCAGAGGCTTGAAGGCCCGTGGTCACTGCGATGGTATCCGCAGCGGTGCCCGGGCCCCGCATCCGGTGGAGGGCAGTCCCACTACCTGGACGTTCGCTGTTCGATCAAGGGTGAAGCCAGCCACCGAACGGCAAATTCCGGACGACCGTGAACACCAGCAGCAACGCGCCGAGTCCCCGCAGGTGCGCCGGACCGAGGCCGAGGCGCACCGGCCGGCCGCGCACCGCGCCGACCACCTGGACGGTCCACAGCACGGCGCACGCCAGGAAGGCGGCCACGGCCGGGGCGTTGTCGCGCAGGGCGGCGGCCAGGTCGCCGTGGACCAGGGCGTGGGCGCTGCGCAGTCCGCCGCAGCCCGGGCAGTACAGGCCGGTGAGCCGGTACAGGGGGCAGACGGGGTAGTGGCCGGGCTCGCCGGGGTCGACGGCGCCGACGTACGCGAGCGCCCCGGCGGCGGCCGCGAGCAGCGCCGCCGGGACGGCGAGCCGGCGCCACGGCGGCGGGGCCGGGCGCGCGGGCCCGTGCGGAGCCCGGGGCGGCGCCGGGCGGCTGTCGTCGCTCACGCGGGCATTGTGCCCCGCCGCCCCGCGGTGTGCGCGGCGGCGCCGGGCGCGTTCAGGCGTCCGGGCGGCGGCGCGGGAGCGCGGGCGCCGCGGCGGCGGCGCCGACGGCGCGAGGGGCGGCCCCGCACCCTCTCGGGCGCCGGGCCGCCCCTCGCGGACGCGCTGCTCAGCTCTCGGCGCGGGCCGGCTCGCGGGTCGCGGCCGGGGCGGTGTGCGGGGCGGGGCGGGAGGCCTTGCGCTGGCCGAGGCCCATGGCGCGCATGACGGCGCCGACGACGCCGCCGAGCACCACGATCGCCATGCCGGCCCAGAAGCCGAGCGGCTGGGCCATCACCACGAAGGCGCCCGCGACGCAGAAACCGATGAAGGCGATGGTGACGCCGGTCCAGGCGGCCGGGGTGTGACCGTGGCTGCTGCCCGCCATGACTTGCTCCTCGTTGCTGTGAACGTGTCGTAGTACGCGTCGTACGTCGTGTCCGTACGGTTCCGAGCCCGCCCGTCACCGTCCGAGCCGGACGCTCGGCGACCATTGTCCCGTACCCGCGCGGGCGCCGGACGCGCGGGTGGCGTCTGTTTCACCACATCCCGGCCCGGGCCCGTGCTCCCGGTCAGACGCCGGTGGGGTCCTCGCCGCGGTCGAGGGCCTTCCACATCTCCTCGGGCCGCTCCGGGTCGGCCGGCCGGGCGGTGCGCCGGGGGCGGCCGGCGCCGCGTTCGTAGCGCCCGGACATGGCGGGCCAGCGGCTGCCGCAGCGCAGGGCGAGCAGGCCGGCGAGCGCGATCAGCAGGCCGCCGGCGGCCGCCACGTAGGGCCAGCCGGTGTGGGTGAGCGCGTCGACCGTCGCGGAGGTGTCGCCGCTGGCCCGGGCGGCCTTCTCGTCCAGCGCGGAGCCGTCGGAGGCGGCGGCGAGGGCGGCGGCGGCGATCCCGGCGCCGGACAGCGCGAGGAGCCCGGAGACGAGGAGCCGGCCGGTCCCGCGGACGGCGAAGACGGCGACGAGCGCGGCGAGGCCCACGACGGCGAGGGCCGCGGGGACGCCGGTGACGTCGCTGCCCTTGGCGGTGAGCGGGAACGCGCCGCCGGCCACCGTCGCGGTGCCCTCCGCCCAGCGCTGCCGGGTCGCGAGCAGCGCCACGGCCGCGCCGAGGGCGCCGCACAGGAGGGCCGCGGCGAGGCTGCGCCGGCCGGACCGGGCGGGCGCGGCGGCTGGGGAAGGGGGGTGAGGTACGGCAGTCACGTACTCCACTATCGCCTGCGCCCCGGGCGAGGCGTCACCCGGGGCGCTGCGCGAGGCGTCCTACCCGCCCAGGCGGTTCGCGGTGTGGACCGCCCGCAGCACCGCCGCCGCCTTGTTGCGGCACTCCTGGTCCTCGGCGACCGGGTCGGAGTCGGCGACGACGCCGGCGCCGGCCTGGACGTAGGCCGTGCCGTCGCGGAGCAGGGCCGTGCGGATGGCGATGGCGGTGTCGGAGTCGCCGGCGAAGTCCAGGTAGCCGACGCAGCCGCCGTACAGGCCGCGCCGGGACGGCTCCAGTTCGTCGATGATCTGCATCGCGCGGGGCTTGGGGGCGCCGGAGAGGGTGCCCGCCGGGAAGCACGCGGTGAGCACGTCGAAGGCGGTGCGGCCCGGGGCCACCTTGCCGGTGACGGTGGAGACGATGTGCATGACGTGCGAGTAGCGCTCGACGGACATGAAGTCGACCACCTCGACCGAGCCGGGCTCGCAGACCCGGCCGAGGTCGTTGCGGCCGAGGTCGACCAGCATCAGGTGCTCGGCGCGCTCCTTGGGGTCGGCGAGCAGTTCCTCGGCGAGGGCCTGGTCCTCCTGCGGGGTGGCCCCGCGGGGCCGGGTGCCGGCGATGGGGTGGACCATCGCCCGCCCGTCCTCGACCTTCACCAGCGCCTCCGGGGAGGAGCCGACGACGTCGAACGCGCCGCCCTCCCCGTGCGGGAACCGGAAGAGGTACATGTACGGCGAGGGGTTGGTGGCGCGCAGGACCCGGTAGACGTCCAGGGCGCTCGCCGTGCACGGGGTCTCGAAGCGCTGGGAGGGGACGACCTGGAAGGCCTCGCCCGCGCGGATGCGCTCCTTGACGTCCTCGACGGCCCGCTGGAAGTCGGGGCCGCCCCAGCGGGCGGTGTACTCGGGCAGTTCGGAGGGCGGGAGGTGCGCCGGGGGCTGGGCGACCGGGCGGGACAGGTCCGCCTCCATGGCGTCCAGTCGGGCCACGGCGTCGGCGTAGGCGTCGTCGACGCCGGTGTCGAGGTCGTTGTGGTTGATCGCGTTGGCGATCAGCAGGACGGAGCCCTCCCAGTGGTCCATCACCGCGAGATCGCTGGTCAGCAGCATGGTCAGCTCGGGCAGCCGCAGGTCGTCGCGCTCGCCGGGGCCGATCTTCTCCAGGCGGCGGACGATGTCGTAGCCCAGGTAGCCGACCATGCCGCCGGTGAAGGGCGGCAGGCCCTCCTGGGCCGGGGTGTGCAGGGCCTGCAGGGTGGCGCGCAGGGCGTGCAGCGGGTCGCCGTCCGCGGGGACGCCGACGGGCGGGGTGCCGAGCCAGTGGGCCCGTCCGTCCCGGGTGGTCAGGGTGGCGGCGCTGCGCACCCCGACGAAGGAGTAACGGGACCAGGATCGGCCGTTCTCCGCGGACTCCAGCAGGAAGGTGCCGGGGCGTTCGGCCGCGAGCTTGCGGTAGAGCGCGACCGGTGTGTCGCCGTCGGCGAGGAGCTTGCGCGTGACCGGGACGACACGCCGGTCCGCGGCCAGCTTGCGGAAGGTCTCGAGGTCCATGGCCGTCGACCCTACTGATCCGCGCCGCCGGTGCGCGCCCGCGCAGCGCCACGGCCGGCGTCCGCCAGCAGCACGTCGGCGTCGAAGCAGGTGCGCGCGCCGGTGTGGCAGGCGGCCCCCACCTGGTCGACGCGGACCAGCAGCGCGTCGGCGTCGCAGTCCAGCGCGACCGACTTCACCAGCTGGACGTGGCCGGAGGTGTCGCCCTTGACCCAGTACTCCCGGCGGCTGCGGGACCAGTAGGTGCAGCGGCCGGTGGTCAGCGTCCGGTGCAGCGCCTCGTCGTCCATCCAGCCGAGCATGAGCACCTCGCCGGTGTCGTACTGCTGGGCGATGGCGGGGAGGAGCCCGTCGGCGCTGCGCTTGAGCCGCGCGGCGATCTCCGGGTCGAGGCTGCTGGGCCGGGGTGCGCCGGTCGTACTGGTCATGGGTGCCATTGTGCCGCGCGGCGCGGGCCGCGCCGGGACCGCGTCCACTGGGCGGACCGTTCCCGGGGTCGTAGGCTGACAGCATGTCGACCTTCGCCAAGCGTGAACGGCTGCTGCTCGCCGACCTCTTGGAAACCGCCGGTCCGGACGCCGGGACCCTCTGCGAGGGCTGGCGGACCCGGGACCTGGCGGCGCACGTGGTGGTGCGCGAGCGCCGCCCGGACGCGGCGGGGGGCACGCTGGTCAAGCAGCTCGCGCCGCGCCTGCGGAAGGTGACGGCCGAGTACGCCGCGAAGCCGTACGAGGAGCTGATCCAGCTGATCCGCACCGGCCCGCCGCGTTTCTCGCCGTTCCAGCTCAAGCAGGTCGACGAGGCGGCCAACATCGTCGAGTTCTACGTCCACGGGGAGGACGTCCGCCGCGCCCAGCCGGGCTGGAGCCCGCGCGAGCTGGACCGGGTCTTCCAGGACGCGCTGTGGCTCCGGCTGGAGCGGACGGCGCGGCTGGTGGGCCGGGGCGCGCCGACGGGCCTGGTGCTGCGCCGCCCGGACGGCCGGACGGTGGTGGCGCGCCGGGGCACCCCGGTGGTGACGGTGACCGGTGAGCCGTCGGAGCTGTTGATGTTCGCGTACGGCCGGCAGGACGCGGCCCGGGTCGACGTGGACGGGGACGCGGACGCGATCGCCGAGCTGCGCGAGTCGAGACAGCTGGGCATCTGAGAGGGGCCGCCCCGTGATCAAGGTCGCCATGACCGGTGTGTACGTGGACGACGTGGCGCGGGCGCACGCCTTCTACACCGGTGTCCTCGGCTTCGAGACCCGCCAGCGCGTGGACCTCGGCGACGGCACGACGTTCGTCACGGTGGGGGCGCCGGACGGGGCCCAGCCGGACCTCCAGCTGCTGCTGGAGCCCGGCGAGGGACCGATCGCGGAGCCGTACCGCAGGGCCCTGTACGAGTCGGGGCTGCCGTGCATCGTCTTCTCCGTGGACGACCTCGGGGCCGAGTACGCGCGGCTGCGGGGCCTCGGGGTCCGCTTCACGCATCGCCCGCAGGAGCAGGGGCCGGTGCTGGCGGCGGTGTTCGACGACACCGTCGGCAATCTGGTGCAGCTCGTCCAGCCGAGGCGGTGAGGCGCGTCAGCCGGGGAGTTCCGCGCGGCGCAGGCCCGGCGCGACGAGGGCGACGGCCCCGCCGAGGCCGCAGACGGCGGCGCTGACCGCGAAGACCGGTCCGGGACCCCAGACGCCGATCGCGGCGGCGGCGAACGGCATGCTCAGCGGGGCGAGGCCGAGACTGACCAGGCCGGCCACTGCCGCCACCCGGCCGAGGTGGGCGGGGTCGGCCTGGGTCTGCAGCAGCGCCCCGCACAGGGCGCCGCTGAGCCCGGTGAGCAGGCCCACGAGCACGGCGACCCCGACGGCGGCGGCGAGCGCGGGGACGAAGGCGAGGGCGCCGACGGCCACGGAGCCGGTGACGCACGCGCATCCGGTGACCAGGCCGGCGCGGGGCACCCGGCCGCGCACGGTCAGCAGCAGCGAGGCGGCGCCCGCGCCGGCGCCGAACCCGGCGAGCACCCAGCCCATCCCGGCGGCGCCCCAGCCGCGCCGGTCGGCGAGCAGGGTCAGCCCCACGTTCAGCGGGCCGGCGAAGCCGAGGTCGCCGAGGGCGATGGTGAGCATCAGCGGGGCGAGGACCCGGTGGCGGCGGATGTGGCGCAGGCCGTCCTTCAAGTCGGTCCAGGCGGTGCCGCGCGGGGCGTCCGTCCCGTCCGCGGGCAGGTCCCGGAGGCGGACGGAGACCAGCAGCGGCACGGAGACGGCGATGAGCAGGCCGGCGAGGGCGAAGGCCGTGGCGGCTCCGCCGAGGGCCACCCCGAGTCCGCCGAGCGGTGCTCCGGCGACGCTCGCGAACCGGACGGCGAGGCCGCGCAGTCCCTGGACCCGGGCGAGCTGGTCCGGTGCGGTGATGCGGGCCGGCAGGGCGCCCACGGCGGGCAGGAACACGGCGTCGACGGCGCCGAAGACCAGCGCCAGCAGGGCGAGCGGCCACAGGCCGGGACCGGTGAGGAACAGCAGGGCGGCGACCGCGAGGGCGGCGGCGCAGCGCACGGCGTCGCTGCCGATGACGACTCGGCGCGGGCCCAGCCGGTCGGCGATCACTCCCCCGGCGAGCAGCAGCGCGGCCCTGGGCAGGGCGCTCACCGACATCACGATCCCCGCCTGCGTCGGCGTCCCGGCCCGGACGGCGGCCCAGGACAGGGCGAGGTAGTAGACGCTGTCGCCGAGCATGGAGGAGGTGTAGGCGGCGAGCCAGCGCAGGACGCCGGGGTCGCGGTGGGCGGGGCGGCCGGCGGTGTCGTGCGCGGCCGGGCCCGCGGCGGTGACGGTCACGGAGGGGCCTTTCAGACGCGGAAGGGGAAGCCGTGCACGGACAGCGCGACGTGTTCGCGTCCCTCGGTCGCGCCCGCGGCTTCGGCGGCCCGGCCCTGCGCGTCGTACCGGCGCAGAAGGGCGACGAGTTCCTCCTTCAGCGCGGTGAGTTCCGCGGGTGTCAGCCGCATCCAGGACTCGGCGTCGATCGACGCGGTGGTCCACTCGGGGCTCCACGTCGCGCGTTCGTCCAGGTGGCGGCGGTAGCGGTCGGTGCGCTGCGCGAGGAAGAGGCGGGTGGCCGCGAGATGGGCCGCCGCCGTCTCCGGCGCGTCCCGGAAGTCCTCCTCCCGGATGCCGAGGGCGTCCGAGGAGGGCTGCCACCAGCGCTCGCGCGCGTCCCCGGTCCGCGGCTCCGCCTGCTCGATCAGGCCGTGCCGGGCGAGTGTGCGCAGGTGGTAGCTGACCAGGGACACCTGTTCGTCCACGTGGCCGGCGAGCTGGGAGGCGGTGGCGACCCGCTCGACGCACAGCAGGCGGTACAGCTCGGCGCGCAGGGGGTGGGCGAGGGCCTTCAGCGTGCCCACGTCCGTGATCCGGCGGCTCTCCTCGCTCGGCATGCCGCCACCCTAGACACGAAAGAGAAGTTGCGCAATTTTCGTTGCGCACCTTCCCTTCCGCGTCCTGGACGGAGTCGCGGCGTCACCGCACCGGGTGGCCGGCCTCCCGCAGCGTCTGCTTGACCTCGCCGATCCTGAGGTCGCCGAAGTGGAACACCGACGCGGCCAGCACGGCGTCCGCGCCCGCGTCGACGGCCGGCGGGAAGTCGGCCAGTGCGCCGGCGCCGCCGGAGGCGATCACCGGGACGGTCACGTGCTTGCGGACCGCCGCGATCATCTCCAGGTCGTAGCCGTCCTTGGTGCCGTCCGCGTCCATGGAGTTCAGCAGGATCTCCCCCGCGCCCAGCTCGGCCGCCCGGTGCGCCCACTCCACGGCGTCGATGCCGGTGCCGCGCCGGCCGCCGTGGGTCGTCACCTCGAACGTGCCCTCGGGGGTGCGCCGGGCGTCCACCGACAGGACGAGCACCTGGCGCCCGAAGCGCTCGGCGATCTCGCGGATCAGGTCGGGGCGGGCGATCGCGGCGGTGTTCACGCCCACCTTGTCGGCGCCCGCCCGCAGCAGCTTGTCCACGTCCTCGGCCGTGCGGACGCCGCCGCCGACCGTCAGCGGGATGAACACCTGCTCGGCGGTGCGGCGCACCACGTCGTACGTCGTCTCGCGATTGCCGGAGGACGCGGTGATGTCCAGGAACGTCAGCTCGTCGGCGCCCTCGGCGTCGTACACCTTGGCCATCTCGACGGGGTCGCCCGCGTCGCGCAGGTTCTGGAAGTTGACGCCCTTGACGACCCGGCCGCCGTCCACGTCCAGGCAGGGGATGACTCGGACCGCCAGGGTCATGAATGCACGGCTCCTCTGTATGCCTCTAGCTCTACTTCGACCAGGATGCGCGGATCGACGAAGCCGCCCACGACCAGCAGGGTCGAGACCGGGCGGACGGCGTCGAACAGCTCCTTGTGGGCGCGGCCCACGGCGTCCACGTCGCGGGCGTGGGTCAGGAACGTCCGGGTCCGCACCACCGACTCGGGACCGAGCCCGAACTCCGCGATCGCCTCCAGCGCGCCGGTGAACGCCACCTTGGCCTGTTCGTACGGGTCGCCCTCCCCGTACAGCACGGTGCCCTTGAAGGACGTCGTGCCCGCCACCAGCACGCGGTCGCCCGCCGCGACGGCGCGCGCGAATCCGAAACTCTCTTCCCAGGGACTTCCGCTCTGCACGCGCCGTACGGCTTCGCTCATGACGACACAGCCTCCAAGGCCTCTTCCAGGGTGAACGCCTTCGCATACAGCGCCTTCCCGACGATGGCGCCCTCGACACCGAGGGGCGTCAGGGCGGCGACGGCGCGCAGGTCGTCCAGGGACGACACGCCGCCGGAGGCCACCACGGGGCGGTCGGTGACGGCGCACACGTTCTTCAGCAGCTCCAGGTTGGGGCCCTGGAGGGTGCCGTCCTTGGCGATGTCGGTGACCACGTAGCGGGCGCAGCCCTCCCGGTCGAGGCGCTCCAGCGTCTCGTAGAGGTCGCCGCCGTCGCGGGTCCAGCCCCGGCCGCGCAGGGTGGTGCCGCGCACGTCCAGGCCGACGGCGATCCGGTCGCCGTGCTCGGCGATGACCTTGGCGACCCACTCGGGGCTCTCCAGGGCGGCCGTGCCGAGGTTCACCCGGGTGCAGCCGGTGGCCAGGGCGGCGGCGAGGGTGTCGTCGTCGCGGATGCCGCCGGACAGCTCCACCTTGATCTCCATGGCCCGGGTGACCTCGGCGATCAGGTCGCGGTTGTCCCCGGTCCCGAACGCGGCGTCCAGGTCGACCAGGTGCAGCCACTCGGCGCCGGAGCGCTGCCAGGCGAGGGCGGCCTGGAGCGGGGAGCCGTAGGAGGTCTCGGTCCCGGACTCGCCGTGCACGAGGCGGACGGCCTGGCCGTCGCGGACGTCGACGGCGGGGAGCAGTTCGAGCTTGGGCATGGTCTACAGGGTTCCGATCCAGTTGGTGAGGAGCTGGGCGCCGGCGTCGCCGGACTTCTCGGGGTGGAACTGGGTGGCCCACAGGGCGCCGTTCTCCACGGCGGCCACGAACGGCTTGCCGTGCGTGGACCAGGTGACCTTGGGGGCCTCGATCACCGGGTTGTGGGTCTCCAGCACCCATTCGTGGACGGCGTAGGAGTGCACGAAGTAGAACCGCGCGTCGGCGTCCAGCCCGGCGAAGAGCCGCGATCCGGCCGGGGCGTCCACGGTGTTCCAGCCCATGTGCGGCACGACGTCGGCCTGGAGCGGCCCGACCGTGCCGGGCCACTCCTCGAGGCCCTCGGCCTCCACGCCGTGCTCGATGCCGCGCTCGAACAGGATCTGCATGCCGACGCAGATGCCCATCACCGGGCGTCCCCCGGACAGCCTGCGGTCCACGACCCAGTCGCCGCGGGCCGCGCGCAGCCCCTGCATGCAGGCGGCGAACGCGCCGACGCCCGGCACCAGCAGGCCGTCGGCGTTCATCGCCTTGTCGAAGTCACGGGTGATCTCCACGTCGGCGCCCACGCGCGCCAGGGCCCGCTCGGCGGACCGGACGTTGCCGAAGCCGTAGTCGAAGACGACGACCTTCTTGCCACCGGTGCTCAATTCCACACCTCCAGCCGCATGACGCCCGCCACGAGGCACAGGGCCGCGCCGATCGAGAGCAGCACGATCAGGCTGGTGGGCATCTTCTGCTTCACGAAGGAGATGATCCCGCCGACCAGGAAGAGGCCGACGACGATCAGGAGGGTCGACAGACCGTTCATGGGGTTACAGCGCGCCCTTCGTCGACGGGAGGATGCCGGCCGCGCGCGGGTCGCGCTCCGACGCGTACCGCAGCGCCCGGGCCAGCGCCTTGAACTGGCACTCCACGATGTGGTGCGCGTTGCGCCCGTACGGCACGTGCACGTGCAGCGCGATCTGCGCCTGGGCGACGAAGGACTCCAGGATGTGCCGGGTCATCGTCGTGTCGTACTCGCCGATCATCGGCGCCATGTTCTCGGGCTCGGTGTGCACGAGGTACGGCCGGCCCGAGAGGTCCACGGTGACCTGGGCGAGGGACTCGTCCAGCGGGACCGTGCAGTTGCCGAAGCGGTAGATGCCCACCTTGTCGCCGAGCGCCTGCCGGAAGGCGGCGCCCAGCGCGAGGGCGGTGTCCTCGATGGTGTGGTGGGAGTCGATGTGCAGGTCGCCGTCGGTCTTCACGGTCAGGTCGAACAGACCGTGCCGGCCGAGCTGGTCGAGCATGTGGTCGTAGAAGCCGACGCCCGTGGCGATGTCGGTCCGGCCGGTGCCGTCGAGATCGATCTCGACGAGCACCGAGGTCTCCTTGGTGGTGCGCTCGATTCGTCCGACGCGGACATCGCGAGTCATGCCTCAAGCTCCTTCTTCAGGTCCCGTACCGCGTCGAGGAACGCGTCGTTCTCCTGCGGGGTCCCCGCGGAGACCCGCAGCCATCCCGGTACGCCGTTGTCCCGGACCAGCACGCCGCGGTCGAGGATCCGCCGCCAGGCCTCGTGGGCGTCCGCGAACCGGCCGAACTGCACGAAGTTGGCGTCGGACTCGGTGACCTCGTAGCCGGCGGCCCGGAGTTCGGCGACCAGCCGGTCGCGTTCCGCCTTCAGCTGCTCGACGTAGCCCAGCAGGGTGTCGGTGTGCTCCAGGGCGGCCAGGGCCGTCGCCTGGGTGATCGCCGACAGGTGGTAGGGCAGGCGGACCAGCTGGACGGCGTCCACGACCGCGGGGTGCGCGGCGAGGTAGCCCAGGCGCAGGCCGGCCGCGCCGAACGCCTTCGACATGGTGCGCGAGACGACGAGGTGGGGGCGGCCCTCCAGCAGCGGCAGCAGCGAGTCGCCGTGGCTGAACTCGATGTACGCCTCGTCCACGATCACCATCGACGGCTTGGCCGCCTGGGCCGCCTCGTACAGGGCGAGGACGGTCTCGGGCGGGACGGCGTTTCCGGTGGGGTTGTTGGGGGTGGTGACGAAGACGACGTCCGGCCGGTGCGCGGCGACGGCCTCCCGGGCGGCGGCCGGGTCGATGGTGAAGTCCTCGCCGCGCGGTCCGGAGAGCCAGCCGGTGCCGGTGCCGCGCGCGATGAGCGCGTGCATCGAGTACGACGGCTCGAAGCCCATCGCGGTGCGGCCCGGCCCGCCGAAGGTCTGCAGGAGCTGCTGGATGACCTCGTTGGAGCCGTTGGCGGCCCACACGTTCTCCACGCCGAGCCGGTACCCGCCCGTCTTCGTCAGGTAGGCGGCCAGTTCGGTGCGCAGCTGCACCGCGTCCCGGTCGGGGTAGCGGTTCAGGTTGCGGGCGGCCTCCCGCACCCGCTCCGTGATCCGCTCGACCAGCGGCTCGGGCAGCGGGTAGGGGTTCTCGTTGGTGTTCAGCCGTACGGGGACGTCCAGCTGGGGCGCGCCGTAGGGGGACTTGCCGCGCAGCTCGTCCCGCACGGGGAGATCGTCGATGCCGATGCCGGGGGTCACTTGCCGGGTACCTTCCAGCCGAACCTCGCCTTGACCGCCGCGCCGTGCGCCGGCAGGTCCTCCGCCTCCGCCAGCGTCACCACGTGGTGGGCGACCTCGGCCAGCGCGTCCTCGCTGTAGTCCACGATGTGGATGCCGCGCAGGAAGGACTGGACCGACAGGCCCGAGGAGTGGCAGGCGCAGCCGCCGGTGGGCAGGACGTGGTTGGATCCGGCCGCGTAGTCGCCGAGCGAGACGGGGGCCCAGGGGCCGATGAAGATCGCGCCGGCGTTCCGCACGCGGTCGGCGACCGCGGCGGCGTCCTCGGTCTGGATCTCCAGGTGCTCGGCGCCGTAGGCGTCGACGACCTTGAGGCCCTCCTCGATGCCGTCCACGAGGACGATCGCGGACTGCTTGCCCGTGAGCGCGGGCACGATCCGGTCGTCGACGTGCTTGGTGGCGGCGACCTGCGGCTCCAGCTCCTTCTCCACCGCGTCCGCCAGCTCGGCGGAGTCGGTGACGAGGACGGCGGCCGCGAGCGGGTCGTGCTCGGCCTGGCTGATCAGGTCCGCGGCGACGTGCACCGGGTCGGCGGTGGAGTCCGCGAGGATCGCGATCTCCGTGGGGCCGGCCTCGGCGTCGATGCCGATCCTGCCGGTGAAGTAGCGCTTGGCGGCGGCGACCCAGATGTTGCCGGGGCCGGTGACCATCCGGGCCGGCGGGCAGGACTCGGTGCCGTACGCGAACATCGCGACGGCGGTGGCGCCGCCCGCGGCGTACACCTCGTCCACGCCGAGCAGGGCGCACGCGGCGAGGATCGTCGGGTGCGGCAGCCCGCCGAACTCGGCCTGCGGCGGCGAGGCGAGCGCGATGGACCCGACGCCGGCCTCCTGGGCGGGCACCGCGTTCATCACCACGGAGGACGGGTAGACCGAGCGGCCGCCCGGCGCGTACAGGCCGACCCGCTCGACCGGCACCCACTTCTCGGTCACCGAGCCGCCCGGCACGACCTGCGTGGTGCGGGTCGTGCGGCGCTGCTCGCGGTGGACCAGGCGGGCGCGGCGGACGGACTCCTCCAGGGCGGCGCGCACCGCCGGGTCCAGGCCGGCGAGCGCGTCGGTGAGCGCCTGGGCCGGCACACGGACGGATTCCAGCCGTACTCCGTCGAATCTCTCGGCGAAGTCGATCAGCGCCGCGTCGCCACGATGATGCACGGCCTCGCAGATCGGACGCACCTTCTCCAGGGCGGCCGCCACGTCGAAGTCGGCTCGGGGCAGCAGGTCGCGCAGGGCGGGGCCCTCGGGAAGGGCGTCGCCGCGCAGATCGATTCGGGAAATCACGGTCCCAATTCTCTCAGACCGGCGAGGGAGGCCGTTCGCGCGTATCAGTGGCTGATACAGGACGTGGGCCAATGAGTGGTACACAAGCTGGCCGGAACCCGGACGATGCTCGTCACTCGTTGTTACCGAAGGTCACTCAGCGGGCATGAACGGCTGTACGAAACCACCGGACCGAGAGAGGCCGACGTGACCGAGGGGGCCGGCATCCGCACCGGGGACCTGCCGGACGACCTGACCGCGGCCGAGGCCGGCATGTGGCAGGCCTTCCGCAACGGCAGCGTGTACGACCTGAGCAGCGGCGACATCGTCGTGGACGATCCGCACGGCAGTCATCCCTGGGGCCCCGAGCGGACCGTGCGGGCGCGCATCGTGTGCTGGCTGCTGCTGGACGGCCCACCGGCCCTCCCGGGCCGGGTGCCCGCCCTGAAGCTCGTCGGCCTGCGGATCACCGGCACGGTGGAGCTGGCCGGCGGCCAGGTCACGCCGTACGTGGAGCTGCGCGGCTGCCGCTTCGACGAGGAGGTCCGGCTGCCGGAGGCGCGCTTCACGACCGTGCGCCTGGTGGACTGCTCGGTGCCGCGGCTGGAGGCGGCCCGGGTGAACACCGAGGGCGACCTGCACCTGCCCCGCTGCCGCTTCCGGTACGGGGTCCGGCTGACCGACGCGCACATCGGCACCGATCTGCTGCTCAACCAGGCGTTCGTGCACCGGGACCGCAGCGGGCGGTCCATCGTGGCGGACGGCATGACCGTGGGCCAGGACCTGCAGGCCGAGATGCTGGAGTCGCACGGCGAGCTGAGCCTGCGCGGCGCCCAGGTCGGCGTCTCGCTCAGCCTGCGCGGCGCGCGGCTCGCCAATCCGTACGCCCGCCTCGCCCTGAACGCCCCCCAGCTGACCGTCGAGCGCACCCTGTACCTGACTCCGGCCGGGGTCGGCAATCCGCTGCTCAGCGGCACCACCCCCGCGCGGGGGACGCGGATCCAGCGCTTCGAGTGCCAAGGCGGGGTGCGGCTGGACGACGGGCGGTTCGGGGACGCCGTGGACATGGAGCGGGCCCGCTTCGTCTTCACCGACGACCAGGAGCTGTCGCTGCGCCGGGTGCAGACGCCGGAGCTGCGTTTCCTCGGCGACCGGCCGGAGCGCGGCAAGGTGGTGCTGTCCGGGGCGCGGATCGTGAACCTGGTGGACCGCGCGAGCAGCTGGCCGGAGGCCGGCAAGCTGCACATGGGCGGCTTCGCCTACGAGAACCTGGTCCCGCAGGGCCCGTTCCCGCTGACCCGGCGCCTGGACTGGGTGGCGGCGGCCACCGCCGAGTACGCACCGGAGCCGTACGAGCGGCTGGCGGCGGTGCTGCGGGCCGCCGGCGAGGACGAGGACGCGCGGGAGGTGCTGCTCGCCAAGCAGCGCCGGCGCCGCGAGACCCTCCCACCGGCGGCGAAGTGCTGGGGGTACGTCCAGGACTGGACGGTCGCCTACGGCTACCGGCCGGGCCGGGCCGCGGTCTGGATGGCGGTGCTGTGGGCGGCGGGCACGCTGGCGTTCGCGCACGCGGCGCATCCGGCGGTGGACCCCGGCGGCCACGCGGCCTGGAGCCCGGCGCTGTTCACGCTGGACCTGCTGCTGCCGGTGATCGACCTGGGCCAGGTCGGCCAGTGGCAGCTGCGCGGCGGCTGGCAGTGGCTGGCGACGGTGGTGATCCTGCTCGGCTGGACGCTGGCGACGACGGTGGCGGCGGGCGCGACGCGGCTGCTGCGGCGCAGCTGACGCGACGGCGACGGAACCCCCACACTTCCCCCACAACTTGAACATTCACCTTTTACCGGTCCTTGACCGTCCGCCGTACAACCTTCCCGGATCTGCCCGGCCCCTCTGGCGCGGCCCCGACCTGCGGTCTTTCAATGGTCGGCACCATGGCTCTGCTGCCCTCGTTCATCCGGCCCGCCCGGATGGCCAAACGCCTCACGCACCCGGCCGCCCGCCCCGCGGCCGCGGACGAGCACGTGCTCGACGCGCCCGACGACCGCCTCTCGCCCGCCCTGGTCGCGGCCGGCCGGGGCGAGTACGCCGCCGCGGCCGGCCTGCTGGCCGCCACCCGCGCCGCGGCCGAGTGGGAGAACCGCGACCGGTACGTGCGGCGGCTGGCCGCCTTCGCCCGCTCCCGCCCCGAGTGGTACGAGGACTGGCGCGCCGCCGACCCGGACGACCCCGGGGTGCTGCTGGTCGGAGCCCAGCTCGCGGTGGACCGCGTCTGGCCCTCGCCCGCCCGCGCCGAACTGCTGCGCGAGGTCAGCCCGGCCATCACCGCCGCCGCCCGCGCCGACGACCGGGACCCGGTGCCCTGGCGGATCGCGCTGGACCACGCCCGCGGCTCACGCGCCGGGCACCGCTACTTCGAGGAGCTGTGGGAGGCGGCGGTCCGGCGCGCCCCGCACCACTACGGCTGCCACGTGGCCGCCCTGCGCTACCTCGCCTTCTGCTGGCACGGCTCCCACCGCGAGTGCTTCGACTTCGCCGACCGGGCCGCGCAGGACGCCCCGGCCCACTCGCTGGTGCAGGCCCTGCCCGCCCGCGCGGCCTTCGGCTACCTGACCGACGGCTGCGGCCCCGAGGTGCCGCGCGGCCGGCTGGACGCGGCGGCCGACCGGGCGGTCGAGCTGTCCGGGCGCTTCCCGGCCGCCGACCCGTGGCCCGCCGAGGTCCGCAACAAGCTGCTGTACGTCCTGCTGAGGCTGGACCGCCGGGAGGACGCCCGCACCCAGCTCCGCCTGATCGGCCCGTACGCCACCTCGTCCCCCTGGGAGCTGTTCTCCGACGACCCGCTCGGCCACTTCCTGCGCCTGCGCGAGCACCTGCTGACGGGCGACCCGCGGCCGGTCCCCGCCGGGCTGCTGGAGGCGCCCCGCACCGCCCTCGGCGAACACGGCGGACACGCCGGCGCCGGCGCCCACTAGGCTGGGGCGCCGTGACCACCGTCCGTCTGCCTCTCTTCCCACTGAACTCGGTGCTGTTCCCGGGGCTCGTGCTGCCGCTGAACGTCTTCGAGGAGCGCTATCGCGCCATGATGCGCGAGCTGCTGAAGACCCCCGAGGACGAACCGCGCCGGTTCGCCGTCGTGGCCATCCGCGACGGCCACGAGGTCGCGCCGAGCCTTCCCGGCATGCCGGATCCCACGGCGGAGCCCGAGCGGGGCCCGGCCGCCGGCTTCGGCCCCGATCCGCTGCGGGCCTTCCACGGGGTGGGCTGCGTGGCGGACGCGGCGACCGTCCGGGAGCGCGCCGACGGCACCTTCGAGGTGCTGGCGACGGGCACGACCCGGGTGCGCCTGCTGTCCGTGGACGCCTCGGGGCCGTTCCTGACGGCGGAACTGCAGGAGCTCGCGGAGGAGCCCGGCGACGGAGCGGGCGCGCTGGCCGAGGGGGTGCTGCGGTCCTTCCGCCAGTACCAGAAACGCCTGGCCGGCGCCCGCGAGCGGTCCCTGTCCGCCAAGACGGAGCTGCCGGACGACCCGAGCGTGGTGTCGTACCTGGTCGCGGCGGCGATGGTGCACGACACCCCGACCAAGCAGCGTCTGCTCCAAGCCCCGGACACCGCCTCCCGGCTCCGGGACGAGCTGAAACTGCTTCGCGCGGAGACGGCCATCATCCGTAATCTGCCGTCGTTGCCGGCGTTCGAGCTGACCCGGACGCCGACCAGTCTGAACTGAGGGGACCGGCACTCCCGATGGCGAAGAAGGCGAAGAAGCAGCAGTCCGCAGGGACGCCCGCGACGGTGGCCCTGACGGCGGCGGGCGCGGACTTCACGGTCCACGCCTACGACCACGACCCGTCCCACCCGTCCTACGGCGAGGAGGCGGCGGAGGCGATGGGCGTCTGTCCCGACCGGGTCTTCAAGACCCTCGTCGCCGACGTGGACGGCTCGCTGGTGGTCGGCGTGGTCCCGGTGGCCGGCTCCCTCGACCTGAAGGCGCTCGCCGCGGCGGTCGGCGGCAAGCGGGCGGCGATGGCCGACCCGGCGCTCGCCGAACGCACCACGGGCTACGTCCGCGGCGGCATCTCCCCCCTCGGGCAGCGCAAGAAGCTCACCACGGTGATCGACGACTCGGCACGGTCCCACGAGACGATCTGCGTCTCGGCGGGCCGCCGGGGCCTGGAGGTCGAACTGTCCCCCGCCGTCCTGGCCGAGCTGACGAACGCGGTACTGGCCCCGATCGGCCGGGGCTGAGACGCACCGGCGGCCGGCGGCCCACCCGGCACGAAGGCCCCGCGCCGCCCCTCCCGGCCCGGCGCGCGGTGCCCGGGCGGCGGTCCGGCGAGCCGGGCCGGGCGCGCAGGCGGACGGCCGCGGGTCCGGCTACGGCTGCTGCGGGTACGGGGCCTCGGGATCCCGGGGCCCGAACGCCGCGGTCAGCCCCAGGTGCGCCAGCAGCCCGCCCAGCGGCCACGCGAGCAGAGCCCCCTTCGCCGAGAGCTTCAGCGGCGCCGGGAACGTCACCCCGTCGCCCACGGCCCGCGCGTGCGCGAGCACGTCGGACTCGGGCCCCAGCCACACGCCCAGCCGCCAGGCCAGCAGGGACCCGAGCAGCCCGCCCAGGCCCAGGGCGACGACGAGCGGCACTCCCCCGCGCCGCCGCAGCAGGAACACCGCCGCCGCGCTGACCGCACCGAACGCGAGCCCCAGCAGAGTGAACGTTCCGTCGACCCCGACGGCCTGCTCCCCCTCGGAGTCCTTGAAGTAGACGACCCAGTTCCCGCCGGCCTCGTCACCGACCAGCGGCACATGCGGCGCCAGCCACCACCACAGCAGGCCCAGCAGCACCCCGCCGAGCGCCGTCGCCACCGTGATCACGGCGGCCTCCCGTATTTCCGTCTTCATCCCGGGGCCGTCCTGTTCGTACAGGTCCGTACCCGGCGCCCCGGCGGGCGGCGGGTCCTGCCGGACCTGGTGCGGGGAGTCGTCGTGCGGGGGCGGAGGAGGAGTCAGCGGTACGGTCACCTGAACATCGTGCCAGGCCGTGCCGTGCCCCGCGTCACCGGACGGCGGCCCTGCGGTACGCCCAGGTCGCCACGGCCAGCGAGACCACGCCGACACCCGCGCACACCCCCAGGTCCGCGAGGACGACCGCCCAGTCCGGGCGGTCCCCGAAGGTACGCGCGTACGCCTCGACGCCGTAGGTCGACGGCAGCAGGTCACGGGCCACCCGCACGATCTCCGGCATCCGGCCGGCCGGCAGCACGCCCAGCAGCAGCGCCGCCGACATGCCCAGCTGGCCCAGCAGCGTGGCCAGCTCGGGCCGGGGGGCGAGCAACCCGCAGGCCGCCCCGAGCCCGGACAGCGCGGCCCCGGCGAGCGGGACGACGGCCAGCAGGATCCACAGGTTGGACAGCGGCAGCCCGAACAGCACGCACCCGAAGACGGCGGTGACCAGCGTCCCCGGCACGGTGAAGGAGGCGTACGCCGCCGCCGCGCCCAGCACCACGGCGGCCGGCGGCACCGGCAGCGTGGCGTAGTGGTCGAGCCCGCCGCTGGCCCGCAGCTGCCCGAAGTACTGCGCCAGCAGGTTCAGCGCGACGTACGCGACGACCAGCACGGACGAACCGGCCACCACGGACCGGGCCTCGCCGCCGCCGTCGACGACGCCCCGCATCATCACGGCGATGCCCACGGACTGGAACGTCGCCACGAACAGCAGCGGGATCCGCGCCACCCGGGCCCGGGACAGCTGCGCCCGGTACACGGCCGCCAGCGACGGCCACAGCCGCGCGGCCGGCCCCAGCTCGGCCGCGCCGGACCCCGTGTCCGGCACGGCCCGCGCGCCGCCCGGCAGAACCTCGGCGGGTACGACACTCACCTCGAGCTGCTCCTCTTCCCTACGGCAGTCGCGCACATCCGTACGCATTCCGCGGCCCGCGCGCTCATGCCCTCACCAGCCCCTGCCGGGCGGCGCCGCCCAGCGCGAGGTAGACGTCCTCCAGGCTGGGCGTGGCGAGCGTGAAGTCGTCGAGGGCGGCGAAGGCGGCGCCGCCGGTGACCGTGGCGACGACGGCGCGGGCCTCCTCGGGCGCGAGCCGGAGCGTCCAGCGCCGCCCGGACTCCGCCGCCCGCTCGCGCAGGACGGCGACCTCGGGCACCTCCAGCGGCGGCCGGTCCCGCCACACCAGTTCGACCCGCACCTCGCCGGCGACCCGGGCCTTGAGTCCGGCGGGGGTGTCGCAGGCGATGACCCGCCCCCGGTCGAGCACGGCCACCCGGTCCAGCACGGTCTCGGCCTCGATGACGTTGTGGGTGACCAGCAGCACGGTGGTGCCCCGCTCGGCCCGCCGGCGGTCCACCGCCGCCCACACCGCGCGCCGGGCCACCGGGTCCATGCCGGTCGTCGGCTCGTCCAGCACGAGCAGCGGCCGTTCCCCGACGAGGGCGGAGGCGACGCAGGCGAGCCGCCGCTGTCCGCCGGACAGCTTCTTCAGCGCCCGCCCGGCGATCGGGGTGAGCCCCAGCTCCTCCAGGACGGCGTCCCGCTCGGCCCGGGCCTGCCGGGCCGGAAGGCCGCGCAGGCGTCCGGTGGTCTCGGCGGCGAGGGAGACGGTCAGCTCGTCGAGGGCGGAGGACTCCTGGCCCAGGTACGCGAGGAGCCGCGCGGCCCGCTCCGGGTGCCGCACGATGTCGTGCCCGAGGATCTCCACGCTTCCGGCGTCCGGCCGCAGCAGCCCGGTGAGCTGCCGTACCAGGGTGGACTTGCCGGCGCCGTTCGGCCCGAGCAGCCCGAACACCTCCCCGCGCCGCACCTGGAGCGCGACGCCGTCGGTGGCGCGCACCTCGGGGGTGCCGGGAGCGCCCCGCCGGCCCTTGACGGCCGGGTAGGTCTTGCTGAGTCCGCGCACGCGTACGACCTCGTCGTACCGAAGTGCCTGTGCCGCGCGCGTACTCACAAGGGACGAGACTACGGGGTCCGGGGCCTTTACTCGTCTTTGGGGCCGTCCACGCCGGCCCGCCCGGGGTCAGTCCCCGGCGCCCGCGGGCTCCGCCGCGGCCGGGACGTCGATCTCCCGCCAGAAGCCCGCCCGGATGGCGTAACGGTCGTGCTCGTCGATCTGGTCGTCCTTGTGCGCCAGCAGTCCGAAGCGGGCCGCGTACCGCAGCAGCTCGCCGTCGATGCGGTGCGGGATCCGCGGGTACATCTGCGACAGGCGCTGCAGGTGGCTCTGGTCGCCGAGCCGGGACATCCAGCGGCGGGCGAAGACCTGCCCCACCTCGTAGGGGTCGCCGCCGACGGTGGTGATGTCCTCCTCGCGGTCCGCCCACCGCTGCTCGGCCGTGGTGAGCTGGGCGAGCGTCGGCATGGCGGCGGCCTCGGGCGGCTCGGCGACCGCGCCCGGCCGGTCGACCCAGCCCTTGTCGGAGGACCAGCGCAGGGTGGCGGTCGCCGGGTGCTGCGCGGGCTGGGCGCCGGGCGCCCGCAGCGCGGCGAGGTCCTTGGGGGTGGGCACGGCCTTGGCGGCGGGCACGCGCTCCTGGGCGCCGTTCTCCGTCGCGGAGGCGGCCGGCGGGTGGGCGGGGGGCTCGGCGGGCCGCTCGGCGCTCGCGGCGAGCGCGGACTCGGGAAGCGGCGCGGAGAGGATCGCGGCGATCTCGGGCCGGGGCACCGGCGGCGGGGCGCACACGCCGGTCAGCTCCTTGGCGCGGACGGCCTGGGTGATCCAGGCGCGGTCCAGCACGCGCCGCTCGTCGGCCTCGGCGACCAGGTCCTCGGACTGGTTGTAGTCGCCGTCGGCGGCCTGCACGGCCCACAGGTGGACGGCGACGCCGTGCTCCTTGGCGGCCATCATGCCGGGAAGCAGGTCGCCGTCGCCGGTGACGAGGACCACGTCGGAGCAGGCGCGGTTGCGGGCCAGTTCGGTCAGCTCGGCGTGCATGGCGGCGTCAACGCCCTTCTGGGCCCAGCGTCCGTCGCTGCGGGTGAGGGCGCCGAGCCGGACGGTCACCCGGGGCATCACCCGCAGCCGGCGGTGCTCCGGCTGGGGGACGCGGTCGGGGGCGCCGTCGAACCAGTAGATGCGCAGCAGCGGGCGCCCGGTCTCGGACTCCGCGCGCTCGCGCAGGGCCTGGATCAGCGCGGTGTGGTCGACGGTGATCCGGGACCGCGAGGGCTCACCGGCGAGGAGGCTGGCGGCGGCTCCCAGCAGATACCCGGCGTCCACCAGGACGATGCAGCGGTCCACGCGACTCACCCTCTTCCCGGGAGGTATTGCTTCGGACTTCCTTCGAGTCTGCCCGACGGCGCGGGGGTTCACGGCCCGAACTCGATCTTCGGCGTGGCGTTTGCGGGGCCCGCGGCGCCACCCACCCTGTCACACACGGTAATTATCCGACATGCGCTTGATGTCAGCGTATGTGAATCTGGTCCCGGCCCTGGCCCCTAGATCCCCCTCAGGAGGCAGATCCCCATGGCCAAGAACAAGAACCGCAAGCAGCCCGGCCCGAAGAACCGCGCCCCGCAGACCGAGCACGCGCAGGAGCGGGCACCGCGTCCGGCGGAGGAGCACGAGGCCTCGATGGCGGGCGTCCCGGGCAGCCCGGCGGACGGTGCTCCGAAGAAGCGGCAGCGCTTCGGCCACAACTGAAGGGCAGTTGAAGCCCGTGCGTGAGGAAGGGGCGCACCCGTCCGGGGTGCGCCCCTTCGCCGTCGGGGGCCTCAGCCGGCCAGGCAGGACGGGCCGAGCAGCACCTTCAGGTCGCCGAAGAGCGCCGGGTCGGGCTTGACCCGGTGCCGGTCCAGGCGCAGCACGGTGGTCTTGCGCGGGCCCTGGAGTCTGATGCGGACCTCGCTGTCGCCCTTGTGGTGGCTGAGGATCTCGCCGAGGCGGCTGACCATCGGCGGAGTCACCTTCACGGCCGGGATGGTGAGGACCACGGGCGCGTTGGTGCCGGCGTTGGACAGGTCCGGGACCATCAGCTCCATGGCGACGAGCCGCGGCACGTCCTCGCGCTTGTCGAGCCGGCCCTTGACGAACACCACGGCGTCCTCGACCAGTTGGGTGGAGACCAGCTGGTAGGTGGCCGGGAAGAACATGCACTCGATGGAGCCGGCGAGGTCCTCCACGGTGGCGATGGCCCAGGCGTTGCCCTGCTTGGTCATCTTGCGCTGCAGGCCGGAGATGATCCCGCCGATGGTGACGACCGCGCCGTCGGCGTGCTCGCCCCCGGTGAGCTGGGCGATGCCGGCGTCGGCCTTGTCGGACAGCACGTGCTCCAGGCCGAAGAGCGGGTGGTCGGAGACGTACAGACCGAGCATCTCCCGTTCCTGGGCGAGCAGATAGGTCTTGTCCCACTCCTCGTCGGTGAACTGGACGTCGAGTCCGAAGCCGGGCTCGCTGCTGGTCTCCTCGCCCATCCCGCCGAAGAGGTCGAACTGGCCCTCGGCCTCCTTGCGCTTGACCGCGACCACGTTGTCGATCATCGGCTCGTACTGGGCCATCAGCCCCTTGCGGGTGTGGCCGAGGGAGTCGAAGGCGCCGGCCTTGATCAGCGACTCGGTGGTGCGCTTGTTGCAGACCACGGCCTCGACCTTGTCGAGGTAGTCGGGGAAGGAGGTGTACTTCCCCTTCGCCTTGCGCGTCCTGATGATCGAGTCCACGACGTTCTGGCCGACGTTGCGGACGGCGGAGAGGCCGAAGAGGATCACGTCGTCGCCCTGGGCGGCGAAGTTCGCCTCGGACTCGTTCACGTTCGGCGGGAGCACCCGGATGCCCATGCGGCGGCACTCGTTGAGGTAGACCGCCGACTTGTCCTTGTCGTCCTTCACCGAGGTCAGCAGGGCGGCCATGTACTCGGCGGGGTGGTTGGCCTTCAGGTAGGCGGTCCAGTACGACACCAGTCCGTACGCGGCCGAGTGCGCCTTGTTGAACGCGTAGCCGGCGAAGGGGACCAGCACGTCCCAGAGGGCCTGGATGGCCTCGTCGCTGTAGCCGTTCTTGCGGGCGCCGGCCTGGAAGATGACGAAGTTCTTCTCCAGTTCCTCCGGCTTCTTCTTGCCCATCACGCGGCGGAGGATGTCGGCCTCGCCGAGCGAGTAGCCCGCGATGATCTGGGCGGCCTTCTGCACCTGCTCCTGGTAGACGATCAGGCCGTAGGTGACGTCGAGGACCTCCCGGAGCGGCTCCTCCAGCTCGGGGTGGATCGGCGTGATCTCCTGCTGCCCGTTCTTGCGCAGCGCGTAGTTCGTGTGCGAGTTCATGCCCATCGGGCCCGGCCGGTACAGGGCCGACACGGCGGAGATGTCCTCGAAGTTGTCCGGCTTCATCAGCCGCAGCAGCGAGCGCATGGGGCCGCCGTCGAACTGGAAGACGCCGAGGGTGTCGCCGCGCTGGAGCAGCTCGAAGGTCTTGGGGTCGTCGAGCGGCAGGGACAGCAGGTCGATGTCGAGGCCCTTGTTGGCCTTCACCATCTTGACCGCGTCGTCCATGATCGTGAGGTTGCGCAGGCCCAGGAAGTCCATCTTCAGCAGGCCGAGCGACTCACAGCTCGGGTAGTCCCACTGGGTGATGGTCACGCCGTCGGTGTGCCTCACCCAGACCGGGACGTGCTCGGTGATGGTCTCGCTGGACATGATCACGCCGGCCGCGTGCACGCCCATCTGCCGGACCAGGCCCTCGACGCCGCGCGCGGTGTCGATGACCTTCTTCACGTCCGGCTCGTTCTCGTACATCGCCCGGACCTCGCCGGCCTCCGAGTAGCGGGGGTGGCTGGGGTCGGTGATGCCGGACAGCGGGATGCCCTTGCCGAGGACGTCGGCGGGCATGGCCTTGGTGATCCGGTCGCCCATCGCGTACGGGTAGCCCAGCACGCGCGCCGAGTCCTTGATCGCGTTCTTGGCCTTGATGGTGCCGTACGTGCCGATCATGGCGACCTTGTCGGCGCCGTACTTCTCGGTCACGTACCGGATCACCTCGACGCGCCGGCGCTCGTCGAAGTCGATGTCGACGTCCGGCATGGAGATGCGCTCGGGGTTGAGGAACCGCTCGAAGATCAGGCCGTGCGGGATCGGGTCGAGGTCGGTGATGCCGAGGGCGTAGGCCACGATCGAGCCCGCCGCGGAGCCACGGCCGGGGCCGACGGCGATGCCCTGGCGCTTGGCCCACATGATGAAGTCGGCGACCACGAGGAAGTAGCCCGGGAACCCCATCTGGATGATGACGTCCATCTCGTACTCGGCCTGCTTCATCCGGTCCTCGGGGATGCCGTCCGGGTAGCGGCGCTCCATGCCGCGGCGGACCTCCTCCTGGAACCAGGTGACCTCGGTGTAGCCCTCGGGGATGTCGAACTTGGGCATGAGGTCGCGCTTCTCGAACATGCCGGTGGTGTCGACCATCTCGGCGACGAGGAGCGTGTTGGCGCAGCCCTCCTGCCAGGCGTCCGAGGAGTCGATGGCGTACATCTCCTCGGTCGACTTCAGGTAGTAGCCGGTGCCGTCGAACTTGAAGCGGTCGGGGTCGGAGAGGTTCTTGCCGGTCTGGATGCACAGCAGGGCGTCGTGGGCGCCGGCCTCGTGCGCGTACGTGTAGTGGGAGTCGTTGGTGACCAGCGGGGGGATGCCGAGCTTCCGGCCGATCTCCAGCAGGCCGTCGCGGACCCGGCGCTCGATCTCGATGCCGTGGTCCATCAGCTCCAGGAAGTACTTGTCCTTGCCGAAGATGTCCTGGTACTCGGCGGCGGCCTTCAGCGCCTCGTCGAAGTGGCCGAGGCGCAGCCGGGTCTGCACCTCGCCGGAGGGGCAGCCGGTGGAGGCCACGATGCCCTCCGACCACTGGGCGATGGTCTCCTTGTCCATCCGGGGCCACTTCTGCAGCCAGCCCTCGGCGTAGGCGTCGGAGGAGAGCCGGAAGAGGTTGTGCAGGCCGGTCTTGTTCACGGCCCACATCGTCTTGTGGGTGTAGCCGCCCGAACCGGAGACGTCGTCCTTCTTCTGGTGCGGCTGGCCCCAGAGGATCTTGCGCTTGTTGCGCCGGGACTCCGGGGCGACATACGCCTCGATCCCGATGATCGGGGTGATCCCGGCCTTCTTCGCGGAGTGGAAGAAGTCGTACGCGCCGTGGAGGTTGCCGTGGTCGGACATGGCGATGTGCGTCATGCCCATCTCGTTGCAGGCGTTGAACATGTCCTTGAGCCGCGCGGCACCGTCCAGCAGCGAGTACTGGGTGTGGACGTGCAGGTGCGTGAAGGGCGGCTTCGACACGGTGTGGCCTCCAACGGAAACACTCGGCGACGGACGGGCGGACACTCTGGGGGACAGCGTCGAAGTCTATGCCCCGGCTCTGACACGCGCGGGCTCCGTCCGCGTACCTTCGTGCGGGAACCGGGCACTCCCGCGTGGCGTCGCCCGTTGGAGACGGCGGAAGCGCCGTCGTCCCTTCCCGCACACCCCTGCACCACCCGCCCTGCACCAGGAGGCACCCCGCGATGTCGGTCCCCCAGCTCAGCGACGAGCAGCGCGGCGAGGAGATCCTCGCCGTCTTCGACACCGCCTTCGGACGGCTCCTGGCCGCCGACCCGGCCGCGTTCCGCGTGAAGTTCCGGAAGATGGCGGCCTCGGCCTTCGCGTTCTACCGGGGCACGGCGTGCCTCTTCTACCACGACCTCGACGCGCAGGGCGCCGGGCGGGACGGCGGGGGCATACGGAGCGGGCCGTACCTCGACGACCGCACCAGCCGCGTGTGGATCCACGGCGACCTGCACGCCGAGAACTTCGGCACGTACATGGACTCCAACGGCCGCCTGGTCTTCAACGTCAACGACTTCGACGAGGCCTACGTCGGCCCCTTTACCTGGGACCTCATGCGGTTCTCGGCGTCCATCGCCCTGATCGGGTACGCGAAGGCGCTCAGCGACGAGCAGATCACCGAGCTGGTCACGGTCTACGCCGCCGCCTACCGCGAGCGCATCCACGCCCTGGCCACCGGCGCCAAGCGGGACGAGGTGCCGCCGTTCACGCTGGACACCGCGCAGGGCCCGCTGCTGGACGCGCTGCGTGACGCCCGCTCGCTGACCCGGTTCGCGCTGCTGGACTCGATGACCGAGATCCGCGACTTCGAGCGCCGCTTCGCCCCGGGCGGCGGCGCCATCGAGCTGGACGCGGCCACCCGCTACAAGATCCTGGCCGCCTTCGACGGCTATCTGGAGACGCTGCCGGACTCCTCGCTGGCCCGCCCGGACTCCTACCGGGTGAAGGACGTCGTGGGCCGCCGCGGCGTCGGCATCGGCTCGGCGGGCCTGCCGTCGTACAACATCCTCCTGGAGGGGCACAGCGACGCCCTGGAGAACGACGTCGTGATCTACATCAAGCAGGCCCAGACCCCGGCGGTCTCCCGGCACATCACGGATCCGGCCATCGCGGACTACTTCCAGCACGAGGGCCACCGCACGGTGATCTCCCAGCGCGCCCTGCAGGCGCACGCCGACCCGTGGCTGGGCTGGACGGAGCTGGACGGCGCCGGCCAGCTGGTCGCGGAGATCTCGCCGTACGCCGTGGACCTGGACTGGAGCGACATCGACGACCCGGAGGAGATCGCCTCGGTCGTCGCCGACCTGGGGCGGGCCACCGCCGCCATGCACGCGGCGGCGGACGACACCTCCGGCGAGTCGCTGGTGCCGTTCTCCACCGAGCGCGCCATCGACGCCGCGATCGCGGCCGACGAGGAGGGCTTCGCGCCCCTGCTGGTGGACTTCGCGCACGGTTACGGCGCACGCGCGCGTGCGGACCACCAGATCTTCCTGGACCTGTTCCGCAACGGCCGGATTCCGGGGCTGTAGACCGGCGGACGCACAGGCACCCTTTACGGGTCCCTCACCCGCGTACGTGACACACTCTCCTTTCGCCATGGAAACTTCCGGAACCCAGCTCAGAGCCGTGCGCGCGGCGCTGTTCACGGCCTTCGTCGTGACGCTCAGCACCGCGTCGCACGTGCTGCTGTCCCGGACTCCGCTGCCCCCGGCCACCGTGGCCGCGGTCGCCGCGGGGGTGTTCTGCGGCGCGTACGCGCTGGCGGGCCGCGAGCGCGGCTTCGCCCGGATCGCGGCCCTGCTGGTCCCGCTGGAGCTGGCCGCCGACACCGTGTTCACCTCCGGCCAGCACACCTGCTACGGCCGTGCGGGCGGACCGGTCACGGGCCCCCTGCACACGATGGGCCTGGACGTGCTGTGCGAGGGCCGCATGGGCGCCCCGCTGGCCCGGGTGACCGGCGGCGCCGACGGCGCGGGGGAGCTGCTCGCCCAGGCCGGCCCGGCCGCCGCCTGGCTGCTGCTCGCCGCGCACGTCGGCGTG
Organism: Streptomyces sp. NPDC006193; assembly: GCF_040613915.1. Lineage (NCBI taxonomy): Bacteria > Bacillati > Actinomycetota > Actinomycetes > Kitasatosporales > Streptomycetaceae > Streptomyces > Streptomyces sp. NPDC006193. Next base: position 4,936 of record NZ_JBEXTB010000037.1, on the reverse strand, counting down.
GGCCTGCTCGCCGCCGCCTGGCTGCGCCGGGGGGAGCGGGCGCTGGCCCAGCTGCTGCGCGCGGTGGCCGCCACCACGTTCCGGCCGCTGCTGCTGGCGGTGGCCGCGGTGTCCGCACGGCCCGTGCGGGCCCGCCGGCTGCCCCGCCCGGTCCCGCGCCGCGCCACCGCCCGCGACCGGCTCCTCGTGCACTCCCTGGGACGGCGCGGCCCGCCGTGCCGCCCTGCCGCCGCGGCCGCCTGAGCGACCACGTCGCCCGCGTGCCCGGCGGCAGCCGCGTACGGACCAGTCCCCGCACGTATCCCGCGTACGACGTGTACGCGTCCCCAGGGAGATCACAGACATGAGCAAGCGGAACAGCCAGGCCTCGAAGACGGCGGCCCGGGAGCGGCTGCGCGAGGAGCGCGAGCGGCAGGCCAAGCGGGACAAGGCCAAGCGGCAGGCCATCGTGGCCGGCTCGGTCGTGGCCGTGCTGGCGGCGGCCGGCGGCATAGGCTACGCCGTCGTCCAGGCCAACAAGCCCAGCGGCTGGGATGCGGTGAAGGACCAGAAGCTGGTCAAGCCGGCCCACAGCACGGGGACGGACGGTACGACCGTCGTCGTCGGGAAGAGCACCGCCAAGAAGACCCTCGTGATGTACGAGGACCCGCGCTGCCCGGTCTGCGCCCAGTTCGAGCAGACGGTCGGCCCGACGGTCAAGCAGGATCTCGACGCCGGCAAGTTCAAGATCCAGTACGTCGGCGCCACGTTCATCGACAACAACATCCCGGGCGAGGGCTCCAAGAACGCGCTCAGTGCCCTGGGCGCGGCCCTGAACGTCAGCCCCGAGGCGTTCTTCGAGTACAAGACCGCTCTGTACTCAACGAAGTTCCACCCCGATGAGCAGGACGACAAGTTCGCGAGCGACGACTACCTGATCAAGGTGGCGAACACGGTGAGCGCCCTCAAGGACAACACGGCGTTCCGGAATGCCGTGAAGAAGGGGACCTACGACAAGTGGGCCCTCGTGATGAGCGGCAAGTTCGACACCGATCAGAAGAAGTACGGTTTCCAGGGGACCCCGACGCTGCTCATGGACGGCAAGATCCTCACCGGCGGCGACGGAAAGAACCCCCCCATGTCGGTCGCCGACTTCAACACCGCGCTGCAGAAGGCTCTCAAGGCGTAGTTCCGCAGCCCTCGAAAAGGGGAAGTGCCCCGGGCCGGCTCCAGGCCCGGGCCACTTCCCCTTCGACATGCGACGGGTTGCACAGAACAACGGGAACATTCGGGAGTTTGCCCGCGCGCGCGATGTACTGATCAGTAATCTGATGCGCCGTGACCAGTCGATACAGATCCTCCACATCGTCCGAGGGCGTCAACTCCCTCTCCCCCCGCCGCCGTACGGTCGTCAAGGCCGCGGCGGCGACCGCTGTCCTGGCCGGCCCCCTCGCCGCCGCCCTGCCGGCGAAGGCCGCCGCGGACGCCCCCGCCTTCCTGCACGGTGTGGCCTCCGGCGACCCGCTGCCCGACGGCATCCTGCTGTGGACCCGGGTGACCCCCGTCCCGGAGGCGACCCCCGGCTCGGGGCTCGGCCCGGACACCGAGGTCGGCTGGGTCGTCGCCGAGGACAGGGCGTTCACCAGCATCGTCGCCGAGGGGACCGTCACCGCGACGGCCGCCTCCGACCACACCGTGAAGGCCGACATCCGCGGTCTGCGGCCGGGCACCGACTACTGGTTCCGGTTCTCGGCCGGCGGCGCCGACTCCCCGGCGGCGCGCACCCGCACCGCGCCGGCGGCGGACGCGGCGGTCTCCGGGCTGCGCTTCGGGGTGGTGTCCTGCGCCAACTGGGAGGCGGGCCACTTCGCCGCCTACCGTCATCTGGCCGCCCGCGGCGACCTCGACGCATGGCTGCATCTCGGCGACTACGTCTACGAGTACGCGTCCGGCGAGTACGCGGCCCGGGGCGAGGTCGTCCGCCCGCACGCCCCGGCGAACGAGACGGTCACCCTCGCCGACTACCGCATCCGGCACGCCCAGTACAAGACCGACCCCGACCTGCAGGCCCTGCACCTCAAGGCGCCGGTCATCGCCATCTGGGACGACCACGAGTTCGCCGACAACGCCTGGTCGGGCGGCGCGGTCAACCACACGGAGGGCGCCGAGGGCGCCTGGGCCGCCCGTCAGGCCGCCGCGAAGCAGGCGTACTTCGAGTGGATGCCGGTCCGGCCGGCCGTCGCCGGCACCACCTACCGGCGGCTGCGCTTCGGCAGGCTCGCCGACCTGTCCCTGCTGGACCTGCGCTCCTTCCGCTCCCAGCAGGCGGCGACGGCGAGCGGCTCGGTCGACGACCCGGACCGCACGCTCACCGGGCGCGCCCAGCTCGACTGGCTGAAGGCCGGCCTGGCGGCCTCCGACACCACCTGGCGGCTGGTCGGGAACTCCGTGATGATCTCGCCGTTCGCCGTCGGCTCCCTCTCCGCCGACCTCCTCGAACCGCTCGCCGAGCTGCTCGGGCTGCCGCGGGAGGGCATCGCGCTCAACACCGACCAGTGGGACGGCTACACCGACGACCGCCGGGAGCTGCTGGCCCACCTGCGCGCCCACGGCATCCGCAACACCGTGTTCCTCACCGGCGACATCCACATGGCCTGGGCCAACGACGTGCCGGTGGACGCGGGGACCTATCCGCTGTCGCCGTCGGCGGCCACGGAGTTCGTGGTGACCTCCGTCACCTCCGACAATCTGGACGACATCGTGAAGGTGCCCCAGGGCACGGTCTCCGCGGTCGCCGCGCCGGTCATCAGGGCCGCCAACCGGCACGTCCACTGGGTGGACACCGACCGGCACGGCTACGGCGTGCTGGACATCACCGCCGACCGCGCCCAGATGGACTTCTACGTCCTGTCCGACCGCACCGACCCGGACGCCACCGCCCGCTGGGTCCGCTCCTACCGCACCCGCAGCGGCACGCAGAAGGTCGAGCGGACCTACGACCCGGTGTGACCGCGCCCGCGTGACCGCGCGGGCGCGCCCGGGTCACGGCGTCACGCGTCCCGCAGGCCGTCGAGGAAGCCGAGCGCCACCCGCCAGGTGGCCTCGGCGGCCTCCGCGTCGTAGTCGGGCAGTCCGGGGTCGGTGTACAGGTGGCCGGCGCCCGCGTACCGGTAGACCTCCACGTCGGCGCCCGCCCGGCCCATCTGCAGGTACCAGGCGCTCAGCCAGTCGTCCGTCTCGAACGGGTCCGGCTCGGCCACGTGCAGCTGCACCGGCAGCTCGTCCACGTGCGCGTTGGGCGCGATGTCCGACGTGCCGTGCAGGAGCAGCAGCCCGCGGGCCTTGTCGTCGCCGAGGGCGAGGGTCTGGGCGACGGACGCGCCCAGCGAGAACCCGGCGTACACCAGCCCCCGGTCCGAGTACGGCGCCGCCGCCAGCACGGCCCGCTTCAGCAGCTCCTCCTTGCCGGTGCGCTCCTTGAACTCCATGCCCTCCTCGACGGTGTCGAACGTGCGCCCCTCGAAGAGGTCCGGCGTCCACACCTCGTGCCCCGCCGCGCGCAGCCGGTCGGCCGCCTCGCGCACCGCGGGCCTGAGGCCGTAGGTCGAGTGAAAGAGCATGATGTTCATGAGGCCATGGTGCCAGCCGGGGACGGCGGCGCCGGTGCCGCCTTACCCAGGAACGGGCGTAACTCACATGTTCATGGTCGCGGGGCCCTGGATAGGCGCGGAGGCATGGAGAACGTACTCCGCCCCCTGATCGTGGTGGGCAGCTCGGTGCTGCTCACCCTTGCCCTCGGCTGGGCGACCGACCGGCTGTTGCGCAAGGCCGACGAACGCGACTCCGACACACCGCTGTGGGGACTGCTGCGGCGCGGCCGCATCCCCTACCAGCTGGTGCTGTGCGCCGCCATGCTCAGAGGCTCCTACGACGAGGCGGACCTGCTGCAGAGGCACCAGACCGCCGTCGGCCGCACGCTCACGCTGGTGCTGATCGGCTCCGCGGCCTGGCTGGCGATACGCATCGCCGCGGCCATAGTCGAGACGTCCTACAGCCGCTACGCACGCGTCCACCGGGACGCCGCCCGGGTCCGCCGGGTGCGCACCCAAGTGGAACTGATCATGCGCGTGGTGTCCGCGATCGTCATCGTGGTGGCGATCGCCTCGATGCTGCTGACGTTCCCCGCGATGCGCGCGGCCGGCGCCTCGCTGCTGGCCTCGGCCGGCATCCTCGGCATCGTCGCCGGTGTCGCCGCCCAGTCGACCCTGTCCAACATGTTCGCCGGGCTGCAGATCGCGTTCGGGGACATGGTCCGCATCGGCGACACGGTCGTGGTGGACGGCGAATGGGGCACCGTCGAGGAGATCACCCTGACCTTCCTGACGGTACGGACCTGGGACGAGCGCCGGATCACCATGCCGGTGTCGTACTTCACCTCCAAGCCCTTCGAGAACTGGTCCCGCGGCACCCCGCAGATGACCGGGATCGTCTACTGGCACCTCGACCACAGCGCGCCCATCGAGGCGATGCGCGAGAAGCTGCGCGACATCCTGCGCGGGTGCCCGGCCTGGGACGGCCGCGCCTGCAATCTGCAGGTGACGGAGACCACCCCGAACACCATCCAGGTGCGGGCCCTGGTGACCGCGAAGGACGCCGACGACATCTGGACGGTGCGGGTCACGGTCCGCGAGCAGATGATCGCCTGGCTGTCGGAGGAGCACCCCTACGCGCTGCCGCGGGTGAACACCTCGGACGCCGTGCTCCCGCCCTACCGGGTGCCGTCCCCCGACCGGGCCACCCTCCGCAAGGCCTACGAGTTCCCGCGCACCGGCCGGGGCTGACCCGCCCACCGGACGGTGCGGCCCGGCGCCCAGTACTGGGGCCTGGACGGCACGAGCGCCGCGGAGAAGGCGCAGGTCGCCGAGGCCGCCCGGAACGGCACCGGGCTGATCCTGTC
>NZ_JBEXTB010000036.1:20390-70414 GCF_040613915.1 Streptomyces sp. NPDC006193 | reverse complement strand
CATTCCCACCGCCACGCCTGATCCCGCGGCCACCCCACCCCGAACGGCTCCTCGCCCCACCCGGCGAGGAGCCGTCGCGCTGTCCGGCGCGCCGTTCCGGCCGGCCGCCGGGCACATGCGCGGAGGCGGTGCGGTCCCTTCGCGAGGGCGCGCCCGAGCGGCACCGCGCCGCATGAGGGACAGGGGCCGTCGGCGCCGCCCCGGGCGGAGAGCGGCGGCGCCGGTGCGGGACGGCGGGGCCGGCGCCTGGACCGGCCGGACCGCGGCGGCGACAGAAACGGTGGACAGATCGTCCCAGTAAGTGGACGCCTCCTGGTGCGCGGCCCGGGCTGCCTGTAGAAAAGGGTCATGAACTCCGAGCTCTTGGTGCGACGCCTGGTCATCGACCTGTGCCGACGCCCGGGCTCGTGTTGTCGTTGACAGCGCTTCTCTGACGCGCCCCGTCGTCCGGTGATGCCACCCGGCGGGGATCGGTGACGCACCCCGGCGCAGGGTGCCTTCGCTTCGCTTCCGCTTCGTCCAGCATCGCTCTCGCCCGGGGCCGGCCGCCCTGTCAGCCGACGACGGCTGCTCATGTCCCGGCGCCCCTTGGAGGACGCCCATGTCCACAACGTCTCGTCCGTTCGCACCCGATGCCCCGACGGCGCCCACCGGCGTGCCGTCCGGAGGCCGCCTGCCGGCGGGGAGGGCATGGGCGCGCGTGCGCCATGTCGCGCTGCCGTTGGGCTCGTTGCTGGTGTTCCTCGCCCTGTGGCAGGCGCTGGCGGCGAGCGGGACATGGAGCGAGACGCTGGTTCCGCCGCCGGCCAAGGTGTGGGACGCGTTCGTCACCGTGTCCACCACGCACGACGGCGTACGGGGCTACAACGGCACCACCCTGGTCGAGCACTTGGGCATCAGCCTGCGCCGCATCGCGATCGGAGCCGGACTGGGCATCGCACTCGGAGTGTTGTTCGGGCTGCTCATGGGGACGGTCGGCTGGTTGCGCTCACTGTTCGAGCCCTGGATCACCTTCCTGCGGACGCTGCCGCCGCTGGCGTACTTCTCGCTGCTCGTGATCTGGCTGGGCATCAACGAGGAGCCGAAGGTCACCCTGCTGGCGGTCGCGGCGTTCCCGCCCGTGGCGGTCTCCACCACCACGGCCGTCGCGGCAGTCCCCGAGAGCCTGGTCGAGGCGGCGCGGGCACTGGGCGGGTCGCGGTGGGACGTCGTGCGGGACGTCGTCGTGCCGTCCGCCCTGCCGGAGACGCTCACCGGGGTCCGCCTCGCCGTCGGTGTGGCCTACTCCTCCCTCGTCGCCGCCGAGTTGGTCAACGGCCTGCCCGGTATCGGCGGCATGGTGAAGGACGCCGCCAACTACAACAACACCCCTGTCGTGCTCGTCGGCATCATCGCCATCGGCGTCTCCGGACTGATCATCGACGGCCTGCTGCTGCGGCTGGAACGCGCGGTCGTCCCCTGGCGCGGTCGCGCATAGACCCCCGCTCCCCCGCTCCCCCACTCCCGGCTCTCCGCTCTCCACTGCCCCATTTCTCTCCTGTGCACAGAAACGGTTCCGCCATGTCCCGTGTTGCCCAAGGCCCGTCCCGCCGCCTGCTCCTCGCCGGCACCCTGGCCGCCGTCTCCGCGGCCGTCACCGGCTGCTCCGCGGGCGGTGAGGCCGCCGCGTCCGGCGGTTCCAGAAGGCTGCGCATCGGCTACTTCGCCTTCCCCAGCGGCGACTTGATCGTGAAGAGGAAGAGGCTGCTGGAGAAGGCACTGCCCGACTACAAGATCACTTGGATCAAGTTCGACTCCGGCGCCAGCGTCAACCAGGCCTTCATCGGCAAGTCCCTCGACATCGCCGCGCTCGGCTCCAGCCCGTTCGCGCGCGGGGTGTCCGGCAGCTCGCCGATCCCGTACAAGGTGGCGTGGATCCTCGACGTCGCCGGGGAGAACGAGGCCCTGGTGGTGCGCAAGGGCGCCGGTGTGTCCGACGTCGCCGGGCTGAAGGGCAGGACGATCGGCACGCCGTTCGCCTCCACCTCGCACTACAGTCTGCTCGCCGCGCTGGAGAGGGCCGGGCTGACAGCGTCCGACGTCAAGCTCGTCGACCTGCAGCCGCAGGCCATCCTCGCCGCCTGGCAGCGCGGCGACATCGACGCCGCCTACGTGTGGCTGCCGACCCTGGACGAACTGCGCAGGAGCGGCACCCAGCTCACGAGCAGCAAGCAGATCGGCACAGCCGGCAAGCCGACCCTCGACCTCGCCGTCGTCTCGGACGACCTGATCGCCAGGGACCCCGGGGCCATCGACGCCTGGCGCAAGGCGGAGGCCGAAGCCCTGCGCCTGCTCAGATCCGACCCCGACGGCTCGGTCGAGGCCGTCGCCGCCGAACTCGGCATCAGCGCCGCGGACGCCAGGGCCCAGCTGAAGCAGGGCGTGTACCTCACCCCGGAGCAGGTGGCGTCGGGCGACTGGCTGGGCACCGACGGCAGCCCGGGCAAGCTGCTCTCCTACATCACCGACACCGGGCGGTTCCTGGCCGGCCAGAAGCAGATAGACGCGGCGCCGTCCGAGGACGTCGTCCGCAAGGCCCTGTACCTGAAGGGACTGTCCGATGCCGTCAAGTGAACTCACCGGCCGCCGTGACGAGGTGGACTCCGCGCGCGCCGGCTCCGTCCGCCTCGACCGCGTCACCCACCGGTACGGACGGGGCGGCGAGGCGTTCACCGCCGTGGGCCCGGTCGACCTGACCGTGCCGGCCGGGCAGTTCCTGGTCCTGGTCGGCGCCTCCGGCTGCGGCAAGAGCACCCTGCTGCGGCTGATCGCCGGGTTCGAGCGGCCGACCGAGGGCTCGGTGCGGGTCGGCGGGGCCGAGCCGCGGCCCGGCGGGACGGCCGGCGTGGTGTTCCAGACGCCGCGGCTGCTGCCGTGGCGGACCGTGCGCGGCAACATCGACCTGGCGCTGCGGTACGCGGGGGTGGACCGCGCGCAGTGGCCCGGCCGCCGCGCTGAGCTGCTGGCCCGCGTCGGACTCGAGGGGACGGAGGAGCGGCGCGTCTGGGAGATCTCCGGCGGCCAGCAGCAGCGCGTCGCCATCGCCCGGGCGCTCGCCGCCGAGAACCCGCTGCTGCTGCTCGACGAGCCGTTCGCCGCGCTGGACGCGTTGACGCGGGAACGGCTCCAGGAGGACGTCCGGCGGGTGACCGACCGGACCGGACGGACCACGGTGTTCGTGACGCACTCGGCGGACGAGGCGGTCTTCCTCGGTTCCCGCATCGTCGTGCTGACCAGGAGCCCGGGAACCGTGGCCCTGGACCTGCCGATCACTCTGCCCCGCGGCGACGTCGACGCGGAGGAACTGCGCGGCTCCCGGGAGTTCGCCGAGCTGCGCGCACAGGTCTCCCACGCCGTCAAGGCCGCCGCGGCGGCCTGACACCCGTACCACCCGAAAGGACATACACAGGTGAGCATTCTCAGCGAGCGGTCCGCCCCGGCGACGCTGCCGGTCACCGCGCTCGGCCCGCACTTCGGCGCCGAGATCGACGGCATCGACCTCGGCCGCCTCGACGACGACCAGGTCCTCGCCCTGCGCGAGGCGCTCGTCAGGTACAAGGTGCTGTTCGTGCGCGGCCAGCACGGCCTCGACGACGCCGCGCAGATCGACCTCGGCAGGCGCCTGGGCGAGGTCACCGTGGGGCATCCCGTCCACGACTCCGGTGACGTGGCCCCCGAGGTGTACTCCCTGGACAGCCAGGACAACGGGTTCGCCGACGTGTGGCACACGGATGTGACGTTCGTGCGCAGGCCGCCGGCGATCTCCGTGCTGCGGGCCGTGGTGCTGCCGCCGAACGGCGGCGACACCAGCTGGGCCGACAGCCAGCTCGCCTACGAGTCGCTGTCGCCGGGCCTGCGCGCCTACGTGGACACGCTGACCGCCGTCCACGACGGCAGCCGAGAGTTCGGCTACTACCTGGCCCAGCGCCGGCAGGGCCGCGGCAACCTGTGGGAGGGCGAGGTGTTCACCGAGCTGACGCCGGTGGAGCACCCGGTGGTGCGGGTGCACCCCGAGAGCGGCCGCAAGGGCCTGTTCGTGAACCCCGGCTTCACCTCGCACATCCTGGGCGTCTCGGAGTACGAGAGCCGGGGCCTCCTCGACATCCTGTACGCCCACCTCACCAAGCCCGAGCACGTGGTGCGGCACCGCTGGCGGCCGGGTGACGTCGCGCTGTGGGACAACCGCAGCACCGCCCACTACGCCAACCGCGACTACGGCGGCGAGCACCGCGTCATGCACCGCATCACGCTGCGCGGGGACGTCCCCGTCGGCCCCGCCGCCTCGGCCCGCTGACCCCCCCGTTACCCGACGGCGCGCGCCGGGTGACGCCGGACCCTCCGGGGCAGGCCCTCCCCCACCCCCGTGCGGGAGGCCTGCCCCGTCGTCCTCGCCCGGGAGTCCTGGCCGGAGCCACGCCGAGACCGTGATACTAATACCGGTATAAGTATTGGATCGACGTGCTGCGGGGAGACCGAGGACATGGTGGAGATCAAGACCGATGCCGCATTGGAGGCGATGCGGGAGGCCGGACGCGTGGTGGCCCGCGCCCTGGCCGCGGTCCGCGAGGCGGCCGGCGTGGGGGTTTCCCTGCGCGAACTGGACGAGGCGGCCCGGGCGGTGCTGGCCGAGGCCGGTGCCCGCTCCCCTTTCCTGGGATACCGGCCGTCCTTCGCGCCGGTCGCCTTCCCGGCCGTGATCTGCACCTCCGTCAACGACGCCGTGTCGCACGGCATCCCCACGGGCTACCGGCTGCGCGACGGCGACCTGGTGAGCGTCGACTGCGGCGCCCAGCTCGACGGCTGGACCGGTGACGCGGCCGTCACCTTCACCGTGGGGACACCGCGCCCCGGCGACCTCGATCTGATCGACGCCACCCGGCAGGCCCTGGACGCCGGCATCGCCGCCGCGCGGGTGGGCGGCCGCGTCGGCGACATCTCCCACGCCATCGACACCGTCGCCCGCACGGCGGGCTGCGGCATGCCCGCCGACTTCGGGGGGCACGGCATCGGCCGCCGCATGCACGAGGACCCGCACGTCCCCAACCGGGGCCGCCCCGGCCGCGGCTTCCCCCTCCGCCACGGCCTGGTCCTCGCCATCGAGCCCATGCTGATGGCGGGCGGGCGGGACGACTACCGCACCGATGCCGACGGCTGGACGCTGCGCACCACCGACGGCAGCAGGGCCGCCCACTTCGAGCACACCGTCGCCGTCACGGACCGGGGCCCCCGCATCCTGACCCTGCCCTGAGGTCCGCCCGGTGGCCCCGGATCCGGTGCCTGCCCCCGTGCCCGGCACGGCGCCCTCAGGTGACGGCCGGGCCCGCCTCCTCGGTGCCGGACAGCTGGGCCAGGAACTGGTGGCAGCGCTTGGCGCGTTCCGAGTCCTGTTCCATGACCGAGCGGAAGAAGTCGGCGATCTCCTTCTTGTTCGCGTTCTCCGCGTCGCGCACGTACTGGCCGTAGTCGTGCCCGGCCTTCAGTGAGTGGTACTGCACGGAGATGAGGTCGTACACGATGTCGCTGAAACCGGTCTCACCCGTGGCCATGAGCCCTCCCGAGCTGTGTGGGGTGTGCTGTGCGGGCCGGGTTTCACCGCTTCAGCGGCCCAAACCGCGCCCGGGAGCCGTATCGAGGCGGGCGCGCTGGGGGACCACGACGTAGGCGGGGTCCTCCGTCGAGGCGACGCCGCCCGCGAAGGTGCCGAACCGCTGCAGGACACTGCCGGTGAGCAGGGCGAGTCCGGCCGCGGCGGCGGCCGCGCGGCTGCGGCGGGCGGCGGTCGCCGCGGTGACCGCCCCGCCGAGGGTGAGGCGTTCCGCGGCCCGGCGCAGGCGGTGGGCGCGGCCCCTGCTGTAGGCCTGGGTCTCCAGGCCGGGCCGGTGTTCGATCGACCGGGCGGCGGCGAGTTCCGCCGCCGCGCCCACGGCCGCGAGACGCCGGGCGGGGCCCGCCTCGGTCATGGGGGTGAGCAGCATGCCCAGGCCCGCGCCGCTCGCGGCGGCGGAACCGGCGAAGAGGAAGGGCAGTTCCCGGCGGGCCTCGTGCCAGGCCGGTACGGCCGTCTGGGAGAGCAGCACCGCCGTGTAGGACGCGAGGGCGGGGGCGAAGGCGGCGGCCCACAGCCCGCCCGGACGGCCCGCCCGGTGCAGCAGGCGGCCGGGCCGGGTGGCGCGCCAGGAGGGGGGCAGCAGCTCGGCCGCGGCGGCCAGGCCGCTGCCGGGCCCGTAGGCGACGAGGATCCAGGTGCCGACGGACATGGGCGAGGTCGGTTTGACCACCCGCAGCATGTGGTGGAAGCGTTCCGGGCGGCCCAGGTCGGCGATCAGCAGGAAGGTGCTGGCGAGCAGGGCGGCGAAGCCGCCCAGGCGGCCGGTGCGGCGCAGGGCCGGCCGGCCGGTCAGGTCGGCGCCGGCCGCCAGCAGGGCGGAGCCGGCCGACAGACCGCCGGTGAACAGGTAGGCGGGGACCTCCCACTCCCACACGGGCTTCTTCAGCACGGGCCGGCCGTAGTAGGAGCGGAAGCCGGCCGCGGGGGCGGCCGTCTCCCGGTGGCGGCGGCCGCGGCCCGGGGCGGAGGCGCCCGCGCCGCTGTGCGGCTCGCGCGGCGGTGCGTCGTCGTCGCTCATCGGCGGACCTTCCCGTCCGGCGTGACGAACACGGCGGCGGCCGCCGCCAGCAGGGCCGATGCGGCCAGGGAGGCGTACTTCCACATCGACGGCAGGTCGCGGGTGGGGACCACGGGGTCCGGTGGCAGCCCGTACACCTCGGGTTCGTCGAGCAGGAGGAAGAAGGCTCCGTCGCCGCCCACGCCGTCGCCGGGGTCGCGGCCGTACAGGCGCGCCTCCTCGACGCCGGCCTCGTGCAGCTGCTGCAGTCGCCGGTCGGCGCGCTCGCGCAGCTCGTCGAGCGGTCCGAACTGGATGGAGTCGGTGGGGCAGGCCTTGGCGCAGGCCGGTTCCAGGCCGCCGCGCAGGCGGTCGTAGCACAGGGTGCACTTCCAGGCGCGGCCGTCGCCGGGCCGCCGGTCGATGACGCCGTAGGGGCAGCCGGAGACGCAGTAGCCGCAGCCGTTGCAGATGTCGGGCTGCACCACGACGCTGCCGAACTCGGTGCGGAACAGTGCTCCGGTGGGGCAGACGTCGAGGCAGCCGGCGTGGGTGCAGTGCTTGCACACGTCGGACGACATCAGCCAGCGGAAGTCGGTCCGGGTCTCGGCGCCGGTGGCGGCGCCGGGCAGGTCGAAGGAGGGGAACGGCAGGTCGACGGGGGCGGCGCCCTGTCCGCCGCCGCGGGCCGCCTCGTCCGGCGTCCCGGTGGCGCGCCCGGTGTCCGCCCCGGTGGTGTGCCCGGTGCGGGAGGGGCCGGTGGGCAGGCCGGCCGGGCCCGCGTCCTGCACGCCCGGCGGGCGGTCCTGCTCGATGAAGGCGACGTGGCGCCAGGCGTCGGCGCCCAGCGCGCCGGTGTTGTCGAAGGACATGCCCAGCAGGTCGAGGCCGGCCCCGGGCACGTCGTTCCACTCCTTGCAGGCCACCTCGCACGCCTTGCAGCCGATGCAGACGGACGTGTCCGTGAAGAAGCCGACCCGGGGCGGGTGCTCGCGGTGTCCGGCGTCCCCGGCGGGGTCCGCGAGAGGCCCGTACAGGCTGTGCTGGTCGGTCATGGGGCATCCTCCGGCCGGTCGTCCGGTGGTTCGGTGTGGTGGGGGTCGCGGCCGTCGTCGCCCGCCGGGGGCGGACCGTCCGGTTCGCCGTGGGCCGGTCCGCGGTCGGGGCCCGCCGTCATGACGCGGGTGCCGGTGAGGGGTGTGATCCCGGCCCGGCGGCGGTAGTCCTGGACGTACTCCAGCAGGGCCTGTCCGCGCGGCCGCCGCCCGGGGCGGATGTCGCAGGTCAGCACCTTGCTCTCCTGGATCAGCACATTGGGCTCGGCCACCACCCCGATGAGGTCGTTGACGACGTCCCCCCGGGTGAGCCCGGCGTGGCCCCAGTGGTAGGGCATCCAGACCTGGTGGACGACACGGTCCTGGACGCGCAGCGGCGCGAGCCGGTCGGTGACGACGACGCGGGCCTCCACCGCGGTGCGGCTGGTGATCACGTGGGCCCACTCCAGGTGGCGCAGCCCGCGCTCGGCCGCCAGCTCCGGCGACACCTCCACGAACAGCTCCGGCTGCAGCTCCGCCAGGTGGGGCAGCTGGCGGCTCATGCCGCCCGCGGTGTGGTGCTCGGTCAGCCGGGCCGCCGTGAAGACGAAGGGGAACACCTCGCCGTGCGCCTCGGGCGGGGCCGGGTTGGAGGGGTTGTCGCGGCGTCCGTAGACCTTGCGGGTGGGGTTGGCCTGCTGCCCGTACAGGAGGTTGGGCACGGGTGACTCGTGCGGCTCGTAGTGGGTGGGCAGGGGGCCGTCGGTGAGGCCGGACGGGGCGAACAGCCATGCCTTGCCGTCGGCCATCATGATGAACGCGTCGTCGCCGCTCAGCGCGTCCGGGCCGGACGCGCCCGCGGGGGGCCGGTAGCCGGGCGGCTTGTGCTTCTCGAAGTCGGGGATGTCGTGGCCGGTCCACTCCTGCCTCTCCTCGTCCCACCAGACGAGGGCCTTGCGCTCGCTCCAGGGCCGCCCCCGCGGGTCGGCCGAGGCGCGGTTGTACAGCACGCGCCGGTTCAGCGGCCAGGTCCAGCCCCATTCGGCGTCGTACGGGCCCTGCTCCCGGCGGGGCCTGCGGCGCCGGGCCTGGTTGACCTCGTCGGCGTACACGCCGCTGTAGATCCAGCAGCCGCAGGCGGTGCTGCCGTCGGCCTTCAGCTCGGTGTATCCGCCGACGGCCCGCCCGGTGGTCAGGTCGATGCCGTTGATGCGGCGCAGCACGTCCGCCGCGGACGGCTCGTCGCCGTCGGTCGCGTAGTCCCAGGCGAGGTCGAGCACGGGCCGGTCGCGTGCGTCGGTGGAGCCGGCCAGCTTCTGCCGCACCAGCCGGCCGAGGTGGTAGAAGAACCACAGCTCCGAGCGCTGGTCGCCGCGCGGTTCGACGGCCTGGTCCCGCCACTGCAGCATGCGCTGGGTCTGGGTGAAGGTGCCGGCCTTCTCCACGTGCGAGGCGGCGGGGAAGAAGAACACCTCGGTGCGGCAGCGCTCGGTGACGATCTCCCCGGTCTCGGTCTCCGGGGCGTCCTTCCAGAAGGTGGCGCTCTCGATCATGTTCAGGTCGCGGACGACGAGCCAGTCGAGGTTGGCCATGCCCAGGCGCTGCAGCCGCCCGTGCGCGGAGCCCACGGCCGGGTTCTGGCCCAGCAGGAAGTAGCCGTGGACCTTGCCGTCCACCATGTCCATCGCGGTGCGGTAGGTGCCGTGGTCGCCGTCGATGCGGGGCAGGTGGTCGAAGCACCAGTCGTTCTGCGCGGTGGCCGCCTGGCCCCAGTACTCCTTCAGCAGCGAGACCGTGTAGGCGTCGGCGTTGCCCCAGAAGCCCTTCTGGCCGGGGCGGCGGACGCCGTCCAGGTAGGCGGCCAGGTCCTCGTGCGAGGTGTCGGGCATCGGCAGGTAGCCGGGCAGCAGGTTGAACAGGGTCGGGATGTCCGTCGAGCCCTGGATGGAGGCGTGCCCGCGCAGCGCGTACACGCCGCCGCCGGGCCGGCCGATGTTGCCGAGCAGAAGCTGGATGATCGAGCCGGCGCGGATGTACTGGGCGCCGGTGGAGTGCTGCGTCCAGCCGACGCTGTACACCAGGGCCGCGGTGCGCTCGCGGCCGGAGTTCTCCGTCCAGGCCCGGCACACCTCCGCGAACGCGTCCTGGGGGACTCCGCAGATCCGCTCGACCATCTCCGGTGTGTAGCGGGCGAAGTGCCGCTTGAGCACCTGGTACACGCACCGCGGGTGCTCCAGCGTCGGGTCGGCGGCGATGTCGCCGGCGCCGCCCTCGACGGCCGGGCCGCCGGCGCCGTGCTGGTAGGGAGCGGCCTGCTCCTTCCCCCGGCGCCCCGGTCCCTCCTGCGCCTCGGTGCTCTCGTACGCCCAGCTGGAGGGGTCGTAGGAGGCGGTGTGCGGGTCGTAGCCGCTGAACAGGCCGTCGAGGTCCTCGGTGTCCCGGTAGCGCTCGCTCAGCAGGAACGGCGCGTTGGTGTACGCCGTGACGTACTCCCGGAAGTCCAGGCCGTGGGAGAGGATGTGGTTGATCACTCCGCCCAGGAAGGCGATGTCCGTGCCGACGCGCAGCGGGACGTGCCGGTCGGCGAGCGCGCTGGTGCGGGTGAAGCGCGGGTCGATGTGGAAGACCTTCGTGCCGCGCGCCTTGGCCTCCATCACCCACTGGAACGCGACCGGGTGCGCCTCGGCCATGTTGGAGCCCATGATGACGATGCAGTCGGCGTTGACCAGGTCCTGCTGGTAGTCGGTGGCGCCGCCGCGTCCGAACGAGGCTCCCAGACCGGGAACCGTGGCGGAGTGTCAAATACGCGCCTGGTTCTCGATCTGGATCGCGCCGAGCGCCGTGAACAGCTTTTTGATCAGGTAGTTCTCCTCGTTGTCCAGCGTCGCGCCGCCCAGGCCGGCGAATCCCAGGGTGCGGCGCAGCGGGCGGCCGGAGGCGTCGGTGTCCTGCCAGCCGCGGCGGCGGGCGTCCAGCACCCGGTCGGCCACCATGTCCATCGCCGTGTCGAGGTCCAGGTCCTGCCAGTCGGTGGCGTACGGCGGCCGGTAGCGCACCTTCTGCTCGCGCTGGGGCCCGGTGACGAGCTGCTTGCTGGCGGAGCCCTTCGGGCACAGTCGGCCGCGCGAGATGGGGCTGTCCGGGTTGCCCTCGATCTGGACGACGCGCTCGTCCTCGACGTAGACGCGCTGGGCGCAGCCCACCGCGCAGTAGGGGCACACCGAGTCCACGACCCGGTCGGCGCGGGCGGTGCGGGGACTAAGGCGGGCCGAGCGCGGCGACCGGGCCGCCGTGCCGCGGCCGAGCCGGTCGGCTCCGGTGAGCTGCCGGTACACCGGCCAGCCTTCGAGCCACCGGGTCAGGGCGCGTCCGCCTGCCCCCGGGTCCCGTCTGCTGCTGCGCTGGTTGCGGCCCATACGCCCGCTCCTTCGTACGGCGGCGCGTTCCCTTCCGACGCTACGCGCGCGGGGGCCGCCCGCAAGCCGACGGCAGGCGGTCCGGGGCACGCGCCGGAATCCGCCGGGGGGGCGGCTGGTCCGGGGACGGGTCTCACCGGAGGATGACGGAGTGCTCGCCCCTGGGCACCAGCTCGCCGACGACGGGCGCGCCCGGTACCCGGCCGGCCACCAGGAGCCCGCCGGAGGTCTGGGCGTCGGCCAGGAGCAGCCGGGTGCCGGCGTCGGTGTCACCGAAGTCGGTGAACGGCGCGACCCACGCCAGGTTGCGCCGGGTGCCGCCGCTCACGTATCCGTCGCGTACCGCCTCCCGGGCCCCGTCGAGGTAGGGCACGGCGGCGGTGTCGACCACGGCGGTCACCCCGGAGGCCCGCGCCAGCTTGTGCAGGTGGCCGAGGAAGCCGAAGCCGGTGACGTCGGTGGCGCATCTCGCCCCGGCCTGCAGAGCGGCTTCGCAGGCGTCGCGGTTGAGGGCTGCCATGGTGGCCACCGCCTGTTCGAACCGCTCGCCGGTGGCCTTGTGCCGGTTGTTGAGGACGCCGAGGCCGAGCGGCTTGGTGAGCGACAGGGGCGTGCCCGGCCGGCCGGCGTCGTTGCGCAGCAGCCGTGCGGGGTCCGCGAGGCCGGTGACGGCCATGCCGTACTTGGGTTCCGGATCGTCCACGCTGTGCCCGCCGCCCACATGGCAGCCGGCCTGGGCGGCGACGTCGAGGCCGCCGCGCAGCACCTCCCGCGCGAGGTCGAGCGGCAGCACGTCGCGGGGCCAGCACAGGAGGTTGACGGCGAGGACGGGGCGGCCGCCCATCGCGTACACGTCGGACAGCGCGTTGGCGGCGGCGATGCGGCCCCAGTCGTAGGGGTCGTCGACGACGGGGGTGAAGAAGTCGGCGGTGGAGATCACCGCCCGGGCCGGGGCGCCGTCTCGTGCGGGCAGGGTGACCACGGCCGCGTCGTCGCCGGTGGCCGGCCCGACCATGAGGCGGATGTCGCTCGCCCCGGTCACGGACCGGGACAGGGGGCCGAGCATGTCCTCCAGCTCGCCGGGCGGGATCTTGCAGGCGCAGCCGCCTCCGTGGGCGAAGTGGGTCAGGCGGAGCGGGGTGGGGCGTGTGGTGGTCATGTCCGGGCTCCTGGATCGGCGGGCGGGTGGGAGGCACGAGGGGCGGCCGGGCGGCCTCGGTGCGGCCGCCCCGGAGAGCGGCCTCGTCGGCGTGCCGGCCGGGGCCGGCACGGGCGGGTGGGGGCCGGTGGGGTCCGATAGCCTGGACCGGCGAGGGAGGCGTGTGGGTGCCTGGTGGCCCTCCCGGTCTTCAAAACCGAGGTGCCCGGGGATCCCGGGCAGGCGGGTTCGATTCCCGTCCGCCTCCGCCGTCGGCCCCGCCGTCGGCCCGGCAGCGCCGGCGCAGGCCGTCCACGCGTTCGGTGTATCCGCGGGCGTCCAGGTGCTCCAGCAGCGGCACGGCCACCCGGCGTGTGGTGTCCAGCGCCCGGCGGGCTTCGCTCAGTGTGAACGGCTGCGGGATGCGGCGCAGGACGTCGGCGGCCCGGGCGTCCGCCTCCGGCAGCAGCACGATGCCGTCGCCGACCCGCAGCAGCGCACCGGCCGCGACCGCAGCGGCCAGCGCCTTGCGGGTGAGCCCCAGCTCGGCCAGACGGTCGGCTTCCGGTGCCCGGAACGGGGCCTGCGCCAGCTCCCGCCGCACGGTGGCGACGGCGGCCCGGACCGGCGGCGGGAGCGCGGGGGCGGTGTGCGCGGGGCCGTACAACCGGCCCTTGGCGTGGTGCAGTTCTTCCGCGCCCGGAGTCCGGGCGAGCGCGTCGACCAGTGCCCGGTCGGGCAGGCCGAGCAGCCGCCTGGCCGCCTCCGTGGGCAGTCCCGGATCCAGCGGGTGACCGGCCGCGTGCCGTTCCACCTCGGCGGCCAGGCGGCTGCGCAGCGCCGCCCAGTGGCCGGGATCGGCCAGCCAGTCGCCGGTGACGGGCGGGCCGGGGGCGGGCACGCCCATCGCCTCCAGCGCCGAGCGGCGCACGAGTTTGCGCCGCCGCAGTTCCGCCGCGCCGTCCGGGCGGCCGGCGGTGTCGGCCAGCTCGGCCGCCCTGGCCCGGGCGGCTCCGCGCCGGTTCAGCTGCGGCGGGCGCACGTCCAGGACGCTCACCCCGCACGGCGCGCGCCGCCCGCCCGGCTCCCGCAGCACCGCGCGGTCCCCCACGCGCAGCGGCAGCGCGCGTGACAGGGTCAGCCGGGCCGTGTCCGCGCCCAGCGGCCGGAGGGTGACCGGCACCGCGGCGGTGCCGATGTGCAGGGTCACCGTCCGGGGCAGGTCCCGGGCCGGAGCGCCGGTGAGACGGACGTCGACGGTCCGGGTGAGCAGCCAGCGGCCGGGGGTCAGCAGCACCTGGCCCCGGCCGAGCAGCCCGCCGGCCGCGCCGTGCACGTTCACCGCCACCCGCGCGACCCCGCTGGCCTGCGTCCGCTCCTGGTGCAGGCACTGCAGGCCCCGCACCCGCAGCGCGGTCCTGCCGTCCCCCGTCACCAGCCGGTCACCGACGCGGACGGTGCCCGCGCCCAGGGTGCCCGTGACGACCGTCCCGTGGCCGCGCACGGTGAAGGCGCGGTCCAGCCACAGCCGTACGTCCGCGTCGGCGGCGGGGGTGGGCAGCGAGCGGGCCAGCCGGGCCAGTTCCGCGCGGAGTTCACCGAGTCCGGCACCGGTCACGGCGCTCACCGCGACCGACGGGACCGCGCCGAGGGAGGTCGCGGCCAGGCGTCGTGCCGCGTCCGTCCGCACGGGTCCGGGGTCGGCGAGATCACTGCGGGTCACCGCCAGCACGGCGTGCCGCACCCCCAGCGCGTGCACGATGTCCGCATGCTCCTGCGACTGCGGTTGCCAGCCCTGATCGGCGGCCACCACGAACAGGACGGCGGGCACGGGGCCGACACCGGCCAGCATGGTCGCGACGAACCGTTCGTGACCGGGCACGTCCACGAACGCGAGCTCCTCCCCGTCCGGGCCGCCCGCCCCAGCCCGCTCCTCCCCCGGCTCCGGTTCGAGCCGGGTCCACACGAACCCCAGATCCAGGGTCAGCCCCCGTCTGCGCTCCTCCTCCAACCGGTCCGGTTCCATCCCGGTCAGCGCCCGCACCAGTGCGGACTTGCCGTGGTCGACGTGCCCGGCTGTGGCCAGAACCTGCATGACGCCTACTTCCCGGCGGCCGCGGCCGACCGCACCGCCTCGGCCAGCCGCTCGTCGTCCTGTGCCGGCACCGCCCGCAGGTCCAGCAGGCACCGCCCCGCCTCCAGGCGTCCCACGACGGGGACCGGCCCGGTGCGCAGCGCGGCGGCGTACCACTCGGGCAGCGACAGCGCGGCGCTGGGCAGCGTCACGCCGGGCGCTCCGCCGCCGCCCACCGCCGCGGCGCTCTCGACGGCCCGCACCTCGACGCCGGCCGCGCCCAGCGAGGAGGCCAGCCGCCGCGCCCGGCGGCGCAGGCACACCGGATCGGCGGCCAGCGCCTCACCGGTGGGGGTGTCGGGGCCGCGCAGCGTCGCCTCCAGCGCGGCCAGCGTCAGCTTGTCCACCCGCACGGCGCGGGCGAGGGGATGCCGGGACACGGCACGGACCAGGTCCGCCGCGCCCAGCAGCAGCCCGCACTGCGGCCCGCCCAGCAGCTTGTCGCCGCTGGCGGTGACCAGGGACGCCCCGGCCCTCAGCTGGGTCTCGGCGTCGGGCTCGTCGGGCAGCAGCGGATGCGGGCCCAGCAGTCCGGAGCCGATGTCGACGACGACGGGGACGCCCAGCGCCGCGAGCTCGCCGACGCCCGCGGCCCGGGTGAAGCCCGTGATCAGGAAGTTCGAGGGGTGCACCTTCAGCACGAACGCCGTCTCCGGGCCGACGGCCGCGGCGTAGTCCGCGACGGTCGTGCGGTTGGTGGTGCCCACCTCCCGCAGCCGGGCGCCGGTGGAGGCCAGCAGGTCCGGCAGACGGAAGCCGTCCCCGATCTCCACCATCTCCCCGCGGCTGATGACGATCTCCCGGCCGGCCGCGGCAGCGGCGGCCGCCAGGGCGAGCGCGGCCGCGCCGTTGTTGACGACGTGCGCCGCCGCGGCCGACGGCACCCGGTCCCGCAGTGCGGCGAGCACGGTGCGGCCCCGGCGGGCCCGCTCCCCGGTGCCCAGGTCCAGCTCGACGTCGGTGGGCCCGGCCGCCGCCAGCACCGCCTGCCGGGCCGCCGCCGACAGCGCGGCCCGCCCCAGATTGGTGTGCAGCACGACTCCCGTGGCGTTGATCACCGGACGCAGCCCGCCCGCCGTCCGCGGCAGCAGAGCGACCGCGGTGTCGGCCACGTCCTCGGGCGGGACCGCGCCCGCACGCGCCCGCTCCTGCGCCTGCCGGACCGCCGCCTTCACCCCGTCCCACCCCAGCCGGCCGGCGGCCTCCACCAGACGGGGATCGCGCAGCACCGCGTCGGTGCGGGGGATGCGACGCCTGCGGTCCGGTCGCCGGTCCGCGGGCTGCGCCCCGCTGATGCCGGTGGTGACCCGATGATCCATGCGCCCCTCCGGTGGCGTCGCGCCCGGCCGTCGCGTCCCCGGGACCGTCGTCGTCCCCCCACGCCTCCGGCCCGCGGCGGGACACGCCGGAGGCGAGGGCCGGCGCCGGCCGGCCCGCTGCGGCGTGCCGTGGGGCCGCTGCACGGAGCGGCCCCACGGCACCGGGAACGGCACGAGGTCAGGCTTGCGGGTGCAGCACGACCTTCGTGTAGCCCTCGATCCGCTTGTCGAACTTCTCGTACGCCGACGGCGCCTGCTCCAGCGGCAGCTCGTGCGACACGACGAAGCTGGGCGTCGCACGGCCCTCGATGATCAGGTCCCGCAGCTGGCGGTTGTACCGCTTGACGTTGCACTGGCCGGTGCCCATCCGCAGTCCCTTCTCGAAGAGACGGCCGACCGACACGACCAGCATCCCCTGCTTGGCCTGCTCATCGGGCCCGCCGGGATCGCGCGGCACGTACAGGCCGGGCACGCCGAGGGCGCCCGTCGGCCGGACCGTCTCGACGAGCTGGTTCAGCACGGTCGCCGGTTCCTCGCGGTCCTCGCCGTGGGCCTGTGCCTGGTAGCCGACGGCGTCGATGCCCTTGTCCGTGCCTTCGCCCCCGGTCTGCTCCATGATCTGCTCCACCGCGCTGCCCTCGGTGAAGTTGATCGGCACGGCGCCGATCTCCTCCGCCTTCTGCAGGCGTTCCGCCACCCGGTCCACCACGAACACCTTGCTGGCGCCGCGCAGCATCGCCGAGTAGGCCGCCATCAGGCCGACCGGACCGCCGCCGTAGACGGCGACGCTCTCACCGGGGCGTACGTCGGCCAGTTCGTTGCCGTGGTAGCCGGTCGGGAAGATGTCGGCGAGCAGGACGAAGTCGGTCTCCTTCTCGGTGCCCTCGGGAAGCTTCAGGCAGTTGAAGTCGGCGTAGGGCACCCGTACGTACTCGGCCTGACCGCCCACATAGGGCCCCATCGCGACGTAGCCGTAGGCGCCGCCGGCGAAGCCCGGATTCACCGTCACGCAGAAGCCCGTGAGACCGGCCGTGCAGTTCTTGCAGAAGCCGCAGGCCACGTTGAAGGGCATGACGACCCGGTCACCGTTCTTGAGGGAGGTCACGCCGTCGCCGGTCTCCTCGATGACGCCGAGGTTCTCGTGGCCGAAGACGATGCCCGGCTCGGCGGCGGTGCGTCCCTCGTACATGTGCAGGTCCGAGCCGCATATGGCGGTGGACGTGACGCGGACGATCACGTCGTTCGGGTGCTGGATCCGGGGATCTTCCACTTGCTCGACCGCTACTTCGAACGGTCCCTTGTATACGACGGCCCTCATCGTCGAGCACCTCCATCGTGTGCTTGTTCGCTCACGCCCGTAACGGCGGTCCGGGGCCGTCGCGTCCGAGAGGGGAAGGCGGTCCCGGCCCGCAGCTCGACCGGTTCTATGTGCTACGCCTCACACTCTCCAGACTGGTACACGATGAGACGATTTGCACGGGAGAAACTGCAATAACCCAGTTTGTGTCCGCGGGAAGGATCCAGAACCTTGTCACGACGTCTCGGCACCCTGCTCGTCCCTGTCTCGGGCCTGTCCGGCACCACGTATCCGGAAGGCACACGCGTGTCCATCCGCGGGACCGGCGGCTCCGTCGACGGGTTCGTCGACGGAGACTGGCTCCCGCTCGCCTGGTGGGAGTTCGCCGACATCCACCAGGAAGACACCGCCGACCCCGTGTAGAGCCGACCTCGGCCCCGGCCGGAAGCACGCCGACGATCTCACCGGCGGGGCACCGCGGGAGCCGGCCCGCCAGGTGCTCGCGCGCGCCCGCAGCGGGACGTGCGCCGCATGACCGTGGAGTGGAGCCGGCCGCCAGCCACCGCCCTCGGGCGCCGTGGCGTGCACCGGGCGGTAGGAGCCGGCCGCCGACGCCCCTTCCGGTCGCCCGCAGCGGTGTCTGCGTCCCGCAGGGCCGCACGGCAGGACGTCGGCGTGAACGGCGGGAGCGTGCGCCGGACCGCGCCCCTTCGCCTCGGTGCGCCCCGCCTCGACGTCCACCGACGCGTGCCGCTCACCCGGCGGGCGGCCCGCCCGTGCCACCGTCGCAGGTCGACGGGTCGTCGGCGGCGGGCGGGCAAGCCGCTCGGAGCAGCAGGAGCGCGGGAGTGGAACCTCAGAGGGCCGAGGCAGCGGGAACCCTGCGGACGGAGGAGGACGCCTACCGGCAAGCCCTGTGCCGGTTCCTCGCCGGCACGGACGAGAAGACCACCACCCACGCCTACCTGGAAGACGTCGTGCAGGGACTGCCCGCCCGGCGGGTGTTCCTGGACGTGGGCCCCGCCGACGGCACCACGACACGCCACCTCGCCCCCCGCTTCGAGCGGACCGTCTGCATCGAGCCGAGCGAGCCGATGCGGCGCGCCCTGGCGCGGACCTGCCCAGACGCCGACGTGGTCGCCGAACCGGTCCAACAGGCGAGGATCGACGCGCAGGCCGATCTCGCCCTGCTGTCCCACGTGCTGTACTACGTCCCCCGCGCGCAGTGGGCGGCGACGGTGGCGCGGATCATGACGTGGCTGGCGCCAGGAGGCGTCCTGGTCGTCCTGCTCCAGAATCCCGACGAGGCCTGCATGCGCATGGTGCACCACTTCACGGGCCTCCGCTTCGACCTGCGGGAACTGGCCGACGAACTGGCCGCGCTCCCGCCCGAGCTGGTCGGCGGGACCGAACTGGACGTCGTGCCGGCCCGGTACCGCAGCCGCGACCTGCGCGAGATGCTCGCGGTCGCCGACTTCCTCCTCAGCGTCCCCGGCGGCCCGTCCCCCGCTCGGGAAGCGGTCGAGGCCTACGTGCAGCAGCACCTGCGCGACGGCGACGGCGGATACGTGATGCGGCACGACCAGCATGCGCTGCGCGTGAACCGCCCCAGTCCATGACGGAGCGCCCCGGCCGCCGGCACCTCTTCCGTACCCTGGCGGCATGCGCATGCGCCCCACCTTGAGCTGGACCCCTCCGGCGGACCTGCCGCCGGGCAGCACGGACCTCGAGCCGGTCGCCGACGCGCTGAGCACCGGCGGTGTGCTGGTGCTCAGCGGGGCGGGCATCTCCACGGAGTCGGGCATCCCCGACTACCGGGGCGAGGGCGGGAGCCTGCGCCGGCACACCCCGATGACCTACCAGGAGTTCACCGCCGGCGCCCAGGCCCGGCGCCGGTACTGGGCGCGCAGCCATCTGGGCTGGCGCTCCTTCGGGCGCGCCCGCCCCAACGCCGGGCACCGGGCGGTGGCCGCGTTCGGGCGGCGGGGCCTGCTCTCGGGTGTGATCACGCAGAACGTCGACGGCCTGCACCAGGCCGCCGGCAGCGAGGACGTCGTGGAACTGCACGGCAGCCTGGACCGGGTGGTCTGCCTCACCTGCGGCGCCGTCAGCCCGCGCCGCGAGCTCGCCCAGCGGCTGGAGGAGGCCAATCCCGGCTACGCGCCGGTGGCCGCGGGCATCAATCCGGACGGCGACGCCGACCTCACCGACGAGCAGGTCGGGGACTTCCGCGTGGTGCCCTGCGCGGTCTGCGGCGGCATCCTCAAACCGGACGTGGTGTTCTTCGGCGAGAACGTTCCGCCGCAGCGGGTCGAGCGCTGCCGCGAGCTGGTGCGTGAGGCGGCCTCGCTGCTCGTCCTGGGAACCTCGCTGACGGTGATGTCCGGGCTGCGGTTCGTCCGGCAGGCGGCCCAGGAGGGCAAACCGGTGCTGATCGTCAACCGGGACCCGACCCGCGGCGACCGGCACGCCCGCACGCGGGTCGCCCTCCCGCTGGGCACCGCCCTCACCGCGGTGGCCGGCCGGCTGGGCATCCCGCTCGACGACCGGGCGGCGGACTGAGGCCGCCGTCGGCTGCCGGCAGGACGCTCGTCCCGTGGGCGGCCTCACTTCCCGCGGGATGCGCTCGGGCGGGAGTCCGCGAGCCACGCCAGCGGGCGGCCCCCCGACCAGCAGCGGCCCAGGGCCTCGGCGCGCAAGCCGGCCCGCCGAGCACCGCCGGACCGATGACGTGGCCCGAGGCGCGGCGATCGCCGGGTGCCGGTATCGCCGGCGCGCCTGCGACCGCCTCCGCCGACACCCACGCCACCGCCCGGCCGGCCGCCGCCTCTTCGAGGCGGTGCGGGAAGCGTAGGCGGTCCGGTCCTCCTGCGGGACCGCGACAGCGCCCACGTCGTGGTGACGACGGGCAACAGCGCGTCCGCGGGCACACGGGCGAAGGCTTGCGGCAGCGCCTCGACGGAGTCGCCCTTCAGCGACAGCGCACGAGCCGCCGCTGCCAAGGCCGTCTCCGCTTCGAGCCGCGCGGCCCGCTCCGGCAACAACGAGTGGGGCGATTCAGGCGGCGGGGTCAGAGGACGCCCGAGGCGGGGTTGGGGAGCTCTACCAGGTTGGTGCCGAGGGCGCCCGCGTCGATCGCGGAGTTGACGTGAGCGGTCACGGCGCCCCTCAGGACGTCGGCGTCGACCTCGGCATGGGCGGGCGTGCCCGCCGCCGCGCCCGCCAGGGCCAGCAGGGCCGTGGCGGCCGCGGTCGCCAGGGTGCGGTGGACGGTGCGCTGCATCGCCTGTCTCCTCGCGCGTGGGGGTGCGGGACAGGTGCTTACCCGGCACGGGGAAGGCGCACGCGGCCGCTGCGCCGTCCGGCGCAACCACCCCGCCCGTACGCCCGCCCCCGCGCCCCGGTCACCGCTGACCACCAGCCCCGCCTCGGGCCGCCTCAGTTGCCGGTGGTCCGATCCCCGAACAGGTCGATGTTGATAATGTTGAGGCCGATGCCCCCTCTGTCCGGGTCGGGCTGGGCCGCGGTGAGTCCGGCGGCGCCGGTCACCAAGGCGGCGGTCAGGGCGACGACAACTGCGGCGGCACGAACAGTACGCATCACTGCGCTCCCATCATGATCAGGCCTACGGCGCCTTCGTCCGGCACCGACTGGGCGGCTTTCCCACCAGTAAGGACCGACCTCGGCCGTCATGCCACCGGACCTCACCCTCGACGTGCGCGCCCGGATCAGCCGAGGGGCAGTGTCAGGTAGGCGCCGCCGTCCGGGGCGGTGATCGTCGTGGTGCTGCTCTCGACGCTCGCGTCCGAGTAGAGCGGGTCCTTGCTGGTGAGGACCAGCATCAACCGGTGGTCCTGGCCCAGGTCGTACCCTGCGGCCTGCAGCGTCCAGGTGGCGCTGTGTTCCTGGCCGGGGGTCAGGTCGGCGAGGGTCAGGGGCTCGTGGGTGATGAGGCGGGCCGTGTCGTCAGGGGCGAGGTCGAACAGGTACGCCACCAGCGTCGTGGACCGGGCGGAACTGCGCACGGCAAGGGTGAGTTCGGGGATGCCGCGGATCCGGCGGGCCGCGCCGCCCTGACCGTCCGCCGCGATCGGGGCGCTGCTCCAGACCGCGAGGTTCTGCCGGTCGAACTTGTCGGTGATGTAGGTCTTCGGGGTGCCGTTCCACTCGGCCTGCCCGGTGGTGACGATGGCGTCCACCGCGGTGGCCTCCGTGAGCATCCCGGCCGTGAACGACCGTTCCCAGCCCGTCTCCGGGTCGGTGGTCAGAGCGCCGTCGCGGTCGTCCGACGGATTCGCCGCCAGGTACCACCGCTCTGTGGAGGTGGTGACGTCCTCCCATGACCGGCTGGACTCGCGGGCGGCCGGTGTGACGATCTCGTCCTTGCCGGTCTGCGGATCGGTCCGGGTCTCGTACGTGAACATGATCTGGCTGGAGACCGGGGACCAGGCGGGGACGTCGTTGTCGACGCCGCGCACATGGTGGTCCAGCCAGGCGAACGCCTCCTCGACCGGCTGGTTCGGCCCGCTGAACGGGATCGTCAGACCGGCGCCCTCGGGCGCGGCATGGTCGCCGATCCACAGGTTGAGCCGCTTGGGCACGGTCAGGGCACGGAAGTGCTCGATGAGCTGGTTGGCCGCGAACAGCGTCTCGTGCCACGCGTTGGAGAGGAGCGTGGGGATCTCGCGGGCGTTGGTCTTGTCGGCGTACGCGGACGGCGCCCGCTTCTTGCCCCACTCCACCACGGCGTCGAGGTTCCGGCCGGCCTGGAAATCCGCCAGGATCTGCCGGGTGGCCGCGTCGAATTTCCGCTCGACCGGACCGCCGGTGAAGTTGATCAGGGCGGTCACCGCCGCCAGGTGCCGGGTGTCGTGCTGGAAGAGACTGGCGGCCAGGTCGCCCCAGGTGCTCAGGGCCACGACCGCGTCCACGCGCCCTTCCCGGTCGTGAGCCGCGACCAGCTGGCTGATGCCCGAACCGTACGACTCGCCCAGGAAGGCGATGCCGCTGGGACCGAAGTGGCGCTGGGCGTAGTCGATGACGGTCGAGCCGTCGGCCCAGTCCGCGGGTCCGGCCACGTCGATCGTGCCCCCGGAAGTGAACGGCCCGTCGACGTAGCCCTTGCCCGGGACGGGCATCGTCAGGCCGATGCCACGGGGCGTGTAGCCCAGCACGTGGTAGCCGCGCAGCGCCAGCCGGAGGTACGTGTACTCGAACAGAGCCCAGCCGAGAGGCGTCCAGCCCGAGGGCACGATGACCACGGGGCGGGGCTCGTCGCCCTTGAGCCTGATCGTGTGCGCCGAAAGCTGCACGCCGTCTGCGGCGGTGATGCGGGGGAAGCCGATGATCGCCCTCTGCCGCACCTCCTCCGTCAGCGCCTGCAGGTCGGGCGGCAGCACCGGCTGCTCGGCCGTGCCGTCCAGTGTCGCGATCAGCGCTTCGGCGAAGTGGCCGGCCGCCGGGTCGAGCGACGTGGACGAGGTGTAGATGCCGTGCTGGGCGATCCGGCTCAGTTGTGCTGCCGTGAAGATGCTGACCCCGTCGTTGTGCGGCTGGCTCACGGAAATCCGTCCTCTCCTCACCGACCGCACCCGCGGCACGACCGGTACGTACCATCTGTCGGGATTTCCGACACTTGCTGATCCTTTCCTTCACCGCAGCATCGGCATAGGGCGCGCGGAAGCACGATGACCACCCGGGTGAGAGCCGGGCGCTCCCCGCGCGCCACCGATCCCTGCTGCTCGGCGTGCGCCCCGAGGAAGCGGGTGACTTCTGGAGCGGGCGCGTGGACCCTGCAGGGACCAGCGCGCGGCCCGGCCGGGTGAGCCGCCGCCGGAACGGCACGCCGGCGACCCGTGCAGGTGCTACGGCGGTCCGGGCACACGCGGGGGCGACACCTCCGGCGAGGCGCCGCCCTTGCGTTCGGTCAGCCGTCGGTCAGCAGACCCAGGTGTTGGACTTGATGTAGTGCGACGCGCTGTCGGAGGTCTTGTAGCCCCTCGGGACGATGCCGCTGGAGCCGCTGTAGTTCTTCGCCGAGTACCACTTGAAGTCGCAGGAAGCGCCGTGGTTGTACCACGACTTGAAGGACTGGAAGACCGAGTACTGGGTCAGGTCGGCGTTGGTCCCGGCGACCTGCTGCCTGTGTCCGGTGTAGTTCTGCCCGGACCAGACGCAGAAGTAGCCCGACGGACAGTCCGCCGCCGACTGCGGGCCGGTCTGCGCCGCCCCGGCGGTGCCCGCGCCTCCTGCCAGCAGACCGCCGGTCAGCGCGATGCCGCCGACCACGGCCGCGAATGCACTGGTCATGCGCATGCTGTTCCCCCTGTATGCCGCTCGGCCCGCCGCACGTCGGCCGGCCGATCCACCACGAGACTGTCGGGCACAGAACGGCAACCGCCACCCTTTCCACAGAAATGACGCATTCCAGACCATCGGGTGGCCGACCGCGCGCCGTGCGCGTGTCCGTCGGATAAGCAGCGCGGTGGCGGGTAGAACGGCTAGTGGCTCCCGCCGACGCGGGAGCCGGAACAACGCCCGGGCAGGGCTGTTCCCTGGCAGAGACGAAGGAAAGACCGGTATGGCCAGCGGCACCGTGAAGTGGTTCAACTCCGAGAAGGGCTTCGGGTTCATCTCCCAGGACGGCGGGGGCCCGGATGTTTTCGCGCACTACTCCGAGATTCAGGGCAGCGGCTACCGGGAGCTGACCGAGGGCGAACACGTCACCTTCGACATCGGTCAGGGCCAGAAGGGCCCACAGGCGCAGAACATCGTCCGGGGCTGACGAGCGGCCCGACGGGTGAGCGAGGCGGCCGCCGCACAGCGGTCGCCTCGTTCACGCCGTGGCGGCCCAGGACGCAGGGCGGGCGGGAGGCCCGCCCGTCAGGGGGCCATCCGTCCGGCCGGGGCGCGGTCGCGGGTGAGCAGGACCCCCAGGGCGATCATGCCGAGTCCGAGAAGCAGGTGCAGCCAGTTGTCGGCCGTGTTCACGGGAACGAAGTTGGCGGCACTGTTCCGGTCGATGAGGAGGCCGTAGAGCCACAGGACCAAGTAGATGGCACCGCCGGCCAGGAGGTACGTCCGGGCGCCGGAGGCGGTGCGGGCCAGGGCGAGGCCGGCGACGCCGAAGAGCAGATGGACCAGGTTGTGCAGGATCGACACCTGGAACAGGCCCAGGAGCTTGGCCTGTGAGTGGTGGGCGGCGAATTCCATGGTGCCGTAGTGCGTGGTGATGCCCGGGATGAAGCCCAGGATGCCGACCAGCAGGAAG
This sequence comes from Streptomyces sp. NPDC006193, assembly GCF_040613915.1. Taxonomy (NCBI): domain Bacteria; kingdom Bacillati; phylum Actinomycetota; class Actinomycetes; order Kitasatosporales; family Streptomycetaceae; genus Streptomyces; species Streptomyces sp. NPDC006193. Next base: position 46,162 of record NZ_JBEXTB010000036.1, on the reverse strand, counting down.
ATCAGGCCCACCACCGAGGCGGCCACCTGCACTGGTCTGCGGTACGAGCGGGTGGGGCGGGTCGTCGTGGTCACGAGCGACTCCTTTCGGCCGGGCGCGCCCTCGGCGCGACTGCCCGCCGGGTACCCCGTACGCCCCTGACATGACACAAGCGGACGATCCAGGCATCTTGCCGCTGCCGCCTCTGGCGCACGACTCGCCCGCACCCATATGCCGTGATCTCGCTCGGCCCGGATTACGAGGCGGTGAAGCGGCTACTCGCAGCGCATGAGCCTCAGCAGCGTCCTGCACCGTGTCCACCCGGTGATCAAGCGGATGTCCCCTGATGCGCGAGGGCCCGGCCGTGTGCTGCGGTCCGTGGACCGGCTGGAGCGTTTTTCCGGCGCCGACCGGTGGCTCGACGCCGTGCGGCGGGTCGTCCACGCGGCTCCGCTGGGCCGGGCCAGGGACGGACTGCACGGGCGGTGGCTGGGCCATCCGGTGCACCCCCTGATGGTCCAGGTGCCCATCGGGAGCTGGCTGTCCGCCGCGGTGCTCGACGCGCTGCCGGGCCAGCGGTACGCCGCGCGCACCCTCGTCGCCACCGGCCTGCTGGCGGCCGGCCCGGCAGCCGTTGCGGGGTGGGTGGACTGGGCGGACCTCAACCGTCAGCAGCAGCGCGTCGGAATGGTTCATGCCGCAACCAACATTGCCGGTGTCGCCCTGTACACCACATCCCTCACGGCGCGCCTGCGCGGACGTGAGTGGGCGGGCAAGGTGTTCGGCTGGGCCGGGCTGACCGTCGTCGGCGTCGGCGGCGCGCTCGGGGGGCACCTCGCCTATCGGCAGGCCGCCGGAGCGAACCACGCCGAGGCCGTACCGCAGCTCGTGGGGCCGGGGTGGCACCACGTCGCCGAGGTGAGCGATCTGCCTGCGGACAGGCCGGTGCGCCGGGACGTGGACGGTGTCGCCGTGGTCGTCGTCCGTCAGCGGGACGACGTGGTGCACGTGCTGGCGGAGCACTGCAGTCACCTGGGCGGCCCCCTGTCGGAGGGCGTCCTGGAGGACGGCTGCCTGCGCTGCCCCTGGCACGGCAGCCGTTTCCGGCTGACCGACGGGTGGAACGTCACCGGCCCGGCCGTCGCACCCCAGCCCGCCTTCGACACCCGCATCGTCGACGGCCGCGTCGAGGCCAGGCTGCGCGGCTGAGCGGCGCAGGCGGCCGTCTCGCGCCGGACGTCACCGGGACGGCGCGTTCGAGGTCTCGCGGTTGCCCCGGGGCGACCCGCTCGGCCGCGCCCACCGGGCGCGGCGTCCGGATCGCGCCGCCCGTCCCCCGCCCGTCCCCCGGCCGGCGCGGCCGCCTGCGCGGCTGTGCCGGCCGGGGGCCGCCGGGAGGCCCGCGGGCGGGCGCGGTCTCCTCCCGCCCCGGGTCAGGGCGCGGGGGACGGGTGCTCGGGCCGGGTGCAGTAGGGCAGGTCGTGCAGGGGGAGGTCGTGCAGGAAGCGCAGCACCAGGTCGGCGTACTCGGCGTCGCGCTCCAGGTGCGCCATGTGGTCCGCCTCCCGGAGGAACACCAGGGTCGAGCCCTCGATGGCGGCGGCGACCTCCCGGTTCTCCTCCTGTGTGGTCGCGTTGTCGTGTTCGCCGGTGAACACCAGCGCGGGCACGCCGCGGATGCCGCCGGACGGCAGCAGGTCTCCCCCGAGCAGCATGCGGTGGCACGCGGCGTTCCGCAGGGCCTGCCGGCGGGTGATGCGCAGGCACTGGCGTGACAGCAGCCGGCGCACCGCCTGCGACTGCCGGACGCTGTCCTGGCGGCCGGTGTTGACCAGCGCGGCGACCAGCCGGGCGGCGTACTCCTCGGCTCCGGGCCAGGATCCGGCGGGCGCGTCGGTGTCGTCGGTGGCCACCGCCTCCAGGTGGCGCACCATGTCCATCATCAGGGCGGCCATCGGGGCGGCGACCCGGCGTGTGGTGCCGGCGAGGAGCAGACGGGCGACGCGCTCGGGGTGCCGCTGGGCGATCCGGTAGGCGATCGGGGCCCCGTAGGAGGCTCCGAGCAGGTTGACCCGGCGGAGCCGGAGGTGGTCCAGGACGTGGACGGCGGTCTCGGCCAGGGTGTCGAAGCCCTGCTCGGCGGGCAGGTCGTCCGCGGTGCCCGTGCCGGGCAGGTCGACCAGGATGAGCGGGGTGCGGTCGGCGATCCGGCGTTCCAGGCGCGGCCAGGAGTTGACGTCCTGAAGTGCCCCGCCGAGCAGCATCAGGGGTTCGGTCGTCGCCGTGAGGGAGGCGGGAAGCGTGCCGTCGGGCCTGCCGCCGACGATGCGGCAGGCGTAGTTGAGGCCGCTGTGGTGCAAGGGCACGCACACTCCGGAGGCGGACGGCGGGACGAGCGGGGCGAGAGCGGCCGTGGCGGTGCTCATCCCAGGCTCCTTCGCGCCACGAGCTCGGCCAGACCGGCCACGCTGGTCGCCGTGGCCAGTTCGTCCTCGCTGATCTGTGTCCCGAGCCGGTCCTCGACCTGCATCGAGAGGATCACGAGGGCCATGGAGTCGATCCCGGCGTCCGCGAGGGACGCCTCGGGGGTGATGGGGGCCGCGGGCAGTCCTCCGTTCGTCGTGAGGATGCTCTTGAGCTGTTCGAACGTCATGGGCGGCTGCCGTAGGGGGGTGAGAAGGGTGCGTGGGCGGGGTGACGCGGCGTCGCGCGCCGGGGGGACCGTCACAGGCGGGGCGAGAGGCCGGCCGGCCAGACGAGGGTGGTGGCGGCCCAGGCGAGTCCGCTGCCGAAGGCGACCAGCAGGACCTTGTGCCCCGGCTTGAGGTCGCCCCGGTCGGCCGCGTGGCACAGCAGCAGGGGCAGCGAGGCGGCGGCGGTGTTGCCCACCTGGTGGATGTTCGACGGCACGTGCTCGTGCGGGACGCCGAGGGCGTCCGCGACCGCCGCGTTGACCCGGTGATTGGCCTGGTGGGCGAGGAGCCGGTCCACGTCGCGGAGCTCCCAGCCGGCGGCCGCGGCCGCGTCGCGGGCCGCCGCGGTCATCCGGCGCACCGCGTGCCGGAACACCTCGTTGCCCCGCATGCGCACGAACGCGTCTCCCGGCGGGGCGGCCGGGGCGTGCGGGTCGCGATGCCGTTCGCGCGCGCCGCCCGCCGGGACGACGATGGCGTCGGCCAGCGACCCGTCGCTGCCCCACACCACCGGGTTGAGAGCGCCGTCGAGGTGGTGCGGTCCGGCCTCGTAGACGGCCGCGCCGGCGCCGTCGCCGAAGATGGGCGCGGTGGCGCGGTCGGCGGGGTCGATGAGGGCGGACATGGTCTCGGCTCCCACGACCAGGACGCGCCGGGCCGTGCCCGAGGCGATCAGTCCGGCGGCCACGGCACTGGCGTAGACGAAGCCCGAACACCCCGCGGCGACGTCGAAGGCGGCCACGGGTCCGAGCCCCAGCCGGTGGGCGACCCAGGGCGCGGTGGCGGGGCAGCGGTGGTCCGGGCTGCTGGTGGCCACCAGCACGGCGTCCACACCCGCCACGCCGGCGGAGGCCAGGGCGCGGGCGCCGGCCTCCACGGCCATGTCGCCGGTGGACACCTCGGGGTCCGCGATCCGGCGCTCGGCGATGCCGATGCGTTCGCGGATCCACTCGTCGGAGGTGTCCAACCGCCCGCACAGTTCGCTGTTGGTCACGCGGCGGGCCGGCAGGCAGGCGCCGAGGCCGACCAGGACCGCGGCGGCGTCTGCGCGCCGGTCTGCCGACGGGGAAAGGACCTGATGCATGGGGCTCCCTTGCTGGACGACGACCCGCCCCATCCAAACAGCCGCCGCGCAGCTCATCGCGGTACGGCATACCGGCTCTTGGCCGTTTCATCCGATCGGCAGCGGACGTCCGCACAACCGCGCGGGACGGCCGCGTGCGGCCGAACACGCGCCTGTGGCCCGCATCCTGTGACCGGGCACGGTCAAGTGCGTCCGCGGCAAAGCGTTTTGGTTCCCGCCCACCGGTCGCCGGGCGGCCGGGCCCCGTCGCGAGGCCGGACCGCGGGGTCGTGATCACCGTGCGAGCCGCGCGCACACCTCGGCGGTGAGCCTGTCGGCGGCGTCGGGGGCCGCCGTGAGCGTGGCCGGGGCGGCGCCGAGCGCGGAGAACAGCGCGTGCGCCCGTCGGGCGAAGTCGGCCGGGGCGGCGGCGAGCTCTCCCGCTGCCCGCACCGCTCCCTTCTCGTTGAGCACCCAGCACCCGGCGTGGGCGTGGAGGGCCTGGACGAGCAGTCCGACCGCGCGGAAGAGACAGCCGGCGACGTGGAAGGCGTCACCGCGGGCCGCCCCCTTGCGGGCGGCGGCCAGGATGAACGGCGCCTCCCAGAGGGCGTTGTGGACGAGGGCCGCGCGCAACGGCTCCGGGTGGACGCGGGTCTGCTCCCGCAGCCGGTGCAGCTCGCCGCCGGGATCGGCGAGGATCCGTCCGAGCGCCACTTCACCGGCGTAGGCGTGGGAGTACACCCCGAGGGGGTGGCCGGGCTGGGCGCCGATCTCGAAGTGCCCTGCCCGGCACTGCCGCCGGACGCGGTGCACCCGGTCCAGGTCGCGGTAGATCCAGTCGACACGGTGGCCGTCGACGGTCAGCCAGCCGCCGCCGTCCGCCCAAGGGCCCCAGCCGCCCGGCTCGGTGACGTCCACCGGGCCGCCGGTCAGCTCGGCTGCCGGCCGGCGCAGGGCGGCCGTGTCCAGCGGGGGACGGTAGTACAAGCCGAGGTCGTAGTCGGAGTCGGGGTCGTGCGTCCCCTTCGCCCGGCTGCCTCCCAGGCTCACGGCGACGACCCCGTCGGCCTGGGCCAGGCGGGGCGCGATCTCCAGCAACCGATCCATGGGCACCAGTGCGCGGGACGGTGAGGTCGCGCGGGTTCCCTCGCGCGTGCCCCGGCCCCGACGGCAAGACGCCTATCAGCCCTCCCGTTCGCGCGCCTTGGTGCGGTCGGGGCCGGTACGTTCCGGACCGGTCGGGCGCGTACGAACGCGCAGGGCCCGGCCGTCATGACGGCCGGGCCCTGCGCAAGGGGAGTGTGCTCGCGGTCAGATCACCATCGGTACCAGCGGCTGCGGCCACCGCCGGCGTTGGTGGAACGCATGACGAAGCCGAGCAGCCACAGGACGAGGACGGCGACGGCGACCCACCACAGGATCTTCAGCGCGAAGCCGGCGCCGAAGAGGATCAGAGCGAGAAGCAGAACAAGAAGCAGGGGAACCATGGTTATCAACCTCCTGACGCTCCGTCTGCCCTGCCGTTGCGTCGCCATTCACCGAAGGCGTGTTGTTTATGGACGGTGTCCCCGGGCACCAGCGGATCATCGCAACAGCGACTCAAGAAGCCACGAGGAGGCGTGTTCCATGACTGCCGGCGAGAAGGCCAAGGCGAAGACCGAGCAGGCCGAGGGCAAGGCCAAGGAGGCCCTGGGAAGCGCCCTCGGCAACGACCGGATGGCCGCCGAGGGCCAGGCGCAGAAGAGCACGGGTGACGCCCGCGAGGCCAAGGAAAAGGCGAAGGACGCGTTCAAGCACTGACCTGTCGCATTGTGCGCGGTATATCGAAAAGGGCCTTTCCGGACGCGGTCCGGGAAGGCCCTTTCGGTATGCGCCCGCCGGTCGGAGGAATTGCTTCGCGGACGCCGGCTGTTTCTACCCGAACGGACGGCAGGTCACGGCGCGGGCGCGTCCCGAAGCCCGCTTAGGATCCGTGCCCGTGGCAGAGATCCCGGACGAGCTGATCAAGCTGGAACGATCCGCCGAAGAAGAACGCGCCAAGCTCGCCGGACTCACCGGTGACGAGTACGACGCTCAGTGGCGACGCTGGCGCGCCGCCTCGGAGGCGGTGCAGGCGGCCGTCACCGCGCACGCCGAAGCCACCGAGGCCAACCGGTACGAGGTGGAGCAGGCGGTGAAGAAGGCGGTCCGGCACTCCCAGGAGGACCCGGCCGTCGAATAGCCGGCGCGGGGGGCGGGTGGCGGGGCGGGGGCAAGCGGCAGCCTGGACCGGGCTCCAGGCGGGTGACATCGGGCAGCGCCCCCAGCCGGACGCCCATGGCCGTGGTGAGCACCGGGCGGGACGGTGCGGGGCGACCGTACCGGCAGCGATCAGGCCGCCCGGCACCGCGATCCGGCGGTGGAGCGCCCTCTCCCCCGCCTGCGCGGCGAGTTGGGGCGGGGCGGGCGCCGTCCCCGCGATCCGCCGCGCCCTCTCCCGCAACGGGCATCAGCCGGGCGGCCTGCCGCCCCCCACCGGTCTCGGCGTCCACCTCGGACCGCGCGCCCTGCGGCGCCACGGTTCCCCGGGGCAACCGTCGCCTGCGGTCCGGCTGTCGGCCGGGGCGCGCGTTGCGTAATGGGCCGGGCGGGTGAACAGTGGAGGAAGGGACGCCTGTCCGCACGGACGGGGCGGTGTGTGACGCAGAGCCCCTCTGGATCGATGATGGCCAGACATACTCGGCACCACGTCTTCCGCATGACCGGGGCGTCCGCCCTGGCCGCCGCGCTCGCCCTGCCGATCGGCTCAGCGGCCGCCGCGCCGGTGCCGCAGGCGCACAGCCAGGCGAGCCGGGCCCGGACGGACGTGCCGGAGCAGACGACGCCTCCTCCCCCGGGGCCGTCCTCACCCGGGCCGTCCTCGCTCGGACCTTCGCCGGCGGAGCCTTCCCCGCCGGTGACGCCTTCCCCGACGGAGCCTTCCGCCACCGCGTCCACGCCGTCGGCTCCTTCCCCGCCGACGCCGAGCACCACGGCCCCTACGACAGCACCGGCCCCCTCCACGAGCGGGACCGTCAATCCGACCGAGACACCGGGCCCGAGTGACACGTCGCCCACCGAGACGTCGACCGGTCCGCGTGACACCGGTTCACCGGCGTCCGAGGCCGCGCGGGAGCAGACGCAGGAGGTCGAAGACGTGACCGCCGATGTGAACAAGGTGCGCGCCGACGTCCCGGAGGACGTCGAGCCCAGCGTGCGGCAGTTGACCACCGCCTTGGAGTCCGTGCGGGATCCGCGGGTCCCGCCGCAGGAGCGGGACGGTGTCGTGCGGAGCGCACGGGACGTCCTCTCGGCCCTGGCGGTGATCGGAGACTCCAGGACGCCTCGCGCGTTGCGGGAACGGCTGGCGGGCGCCGTGGAACAGGTGACCTCCACGCTGGCGGCGGCCGACCGGCCGGGGGTGCGACCCGCGAGGCGGCGTGACATCACCTTCATCGCGGAGAGGTCCGCGTCCGTCCTGCCCACGATCGGGGACCGCAGGACGTCCCCGGAACTGAGGGCGGGGCTGACCGCGATCGTGCGCCACGCCACGTCCGTCGCGACCCGCGCACCGGCCGACGCCCCCGGTGAGGCAACGCTCAGCCGTGCCGTGAGGTCGGTGGGGGCCTCGCTGGTGATCCTCAAGGACCCCAGGACGCCGGAGAGAAGACGCAAGGGGCTTGCGAGGACCACGCAGGAGGTCAGTTCCTCGCTCGACGAGTTCGGGGACCCGAGGGTGTCGGACGAGGACCGGGCCGCGGCGAAGAAGAGGCTGGAGGAGCAGTCCGACCGGCTGCGCAAGGAGCAGGAGGACGCCGCCTCGGCGCAGGGGCTGCCGAACGTACGGCTCGGCGAGGCGGCCGAGGTGTGCGCCGACTCCCTCTTCGACGCCGTCCCGGACGACACCCTCGCCAGGGACCTGAAGAGCGTGCTTCCGGAGAAGTGGAACTCCGAGGGCGTCAAGGACCTCTGGAAGGTCGAGGAGGCGGGCGACGACGCCCTCGACGCCTTCGCCCAGTTGCGCAACGACCGGCTCGCCGACGCCCGGCTGGCAACCGACCGGCTCGTTCCCGCTCTCGCGCGGTCCGTGCCGGCGAGCGAGCTCTTCGGCACCCTGGGCACCCCGGCCCTCCACTGCCTGCGGGCGGCCTGGCTGCTCGACCGGGACGCGGGGGTCAGCGCGGGGACGTGGGTCGCGATGGCCGAGGAGAAGGCATAGAGCCCAGCAACTCCGCGGCCGACACCTCCGAATAGGCGTGGACTTCCCCGATGCCGAACCTGTTCACGTCCCGCGTCTCCTCCGCCGGGTCCACCCCTCTGCCTCGAAGGTGGTAGGAGGAGACGGAGTACACGGGGCTCAGCTCAGGTGACCAGACCGCTGTCACGTAGCGCGGACTGCGGGTCACATTGACCAGGTTGTTGTTGTGGCGGACCCTGGCGTGATACACGAACTGGTCCGCGCACCTGAGCAGGACGCAGGAGTACCGGCCGTTTCCCCGGCCCCACGACACGTGGGCCTTGCCGAAGGTCCGGACGTCGATCCTGCCCCGGTCCTTCCGCATGTACGTCATCTGCAGATCGACGCGCAGCAGGTCGTACGCGGCGTTCGCGGGGAGCTGGAACACGTGCTGCCGGGTGTCTTCCTGGCCGCTGTCGAGCACGGTGCCGGGGTCGTAGAAGCGCCCGCTGCTGAGGAGGGAGTACTGGAGCCGGTCGACGTGGCGTTCCGCATCCTCCTCCGCGTTCTCGTCGATGCTCCTCTTCCACTGCTCCTCCACCGAGTTCCCCGTCTCGGAGTACGCGGCGGTTCTGCCGTAGACGGAGAAGTCGTTGACGATGACGTAGACGGCAACGTCGCCCGTGTTCCTCACGGAGAGCTGCAGCGGTACCTGGACGAAGGGGCGTTCGCGGTCCGCCCGGGCCGTGCCGAAGGCCGCCTTGAGGGTGAAGCGCATGGGGGCCACCGCGGGCTGGTACACGGTCGAGTACGCCAGGCTGACAGCCGTCACGAGGGCCGAGGTGAACAGACCCGCCGCGTATTTCCTGGGCTGCGGGACTCCCTTCCAGGATCTCGCGCGGACCAGCAGACGAAGTGCCCACAGGGACCAGCACCACAGCGGCAGGAATGCCAGCATGTAGGGCGTGTACTCCCTCTCCTCCAGCCACATCAGCACAAGCAGGCTGTCCGTGGCCAGTGAGAGGAGCACTCCGAGGAGCACGAGCGCGCCGGAGGTCCTGGAGTGCCGTCTCCCCCAGTAGTCGAGTGCCGCGATCGCCGCGGCGCCCTGCACCACCCCGGACAGGACGAGCAGCGCCCCGGTCACGCGCTGGGCGAAGGTCAGAGCGGCGGAGGCGTCCGGCCACCCGATCACCGCGTCGAGAAGCCCGGAGGCGAGCAGCCCCACCACCATGAGGACGAGCACGGCACGCCTTCTCCAGGCGCGGTCGGGCCATGTCCCGCTGTCCCCTCCGCGCCAGCAGACGGATGCCGGGTCCTCCAGGTCGACGTCCGGGTGTCCGTGGCGGTCGAGCAGTCTGCGCAGCTCCCCCGGTGACCAGGCACTGCCGATGTGCTCACCGCCCACGGTGACCCGGCGAAGGCCACGACTGTCCGGCGCCTCGACGACGACCCACGGACGGATGCTCATGGAGCCAGGTTCGAGCCCGTGCCGCGGCCGCGCCTGCGGGGCTGCTCCGGTTGGCCTGCGCCCGGGATCCGCCTCCCGGTCCCGGCCGCGAGGGAGCCGCCCGGCTCGTCCGGTGCTTCCCGGCTCACAGGTGGGAGAGGGCGAAGGAGGTGAGGAAGCCGCCCACGGTGATCAGTCCGATGGCCAGGTGGGCGTCCTCGAACGCCTCGGGGATCATCGTATCGGCGATCATCGCGAGGATGGCTCCGGCGGCCACCGCCGTGACGGCGGCGATCACCGCCGGGGAGAAGGCTCCGACGACGGTGTAGCCGAGGACCGCCGACACCGTGCTCGCGGCGGCGATGGCCCCCCACACGCCGAAGACGTACCCCTTGCCGCGGCCGGCCTTCTTCATCCCCGCGGAACTGGACAGCCCCTCGGGGACGTTGCTGATGAACACCGCCGCCACGGTCACCAGGCTGACCGCTCCGCCGTCCAGCAGGCTCACGCCGATGACCGCGGACTCCGGGACGCCGTCGAGCAGGGCACCCAGTGCGAGCGCCGCTCCGGACCCGGACAGCTGGGCCTCCGACGGCTGCGCCTGCGACCGGTGGTGGCCGGACCGCTTGCGATGCCGGGCGCCCCGCCGGGCCAGCCACACATTGCCGCCGGTGTAGGCCAGCGCACCGGTCAGCGCGCCGACGGCCGCGGGGACGAGCCCTCCCTGCTCGTACGCCTCCCCGATCAGCTCGAAGGAGACCGCCGACAGCAGCACCCCGGCGCCGAAGGCCATCACGGTCGCGATCACCTTCTGCGGAACCCGGAGCCCGTACCCCAGCGCCGCGCCGAGCAGCAGCGCCGAGCCCGCAACGAGTCCCCACAGTCCTGCCTGCACCACTTCACCCATGAAGGCCGCCTACCCGGCGCCGGTGCGCCTCACCACCGGCCGCCGGGACCTCCGCCGTGCCGGGGAGGGTCCGCGGGTCAGGCATGCCGGGCGTGACGGGCCGGGCGTGCCACGGCGCCGGCGCCGTGCAGCCGCCGGGCGGCTGCCAGCGCCAGCCCACCGGAGACGAGCGCGTAGACGCCGACGATCTGCGCGAGGGTGAGCGCACCCGCCTCCGGGCGGGTCCAGACGAGTGCACCCGCGACGACCGAGGCGCCGCCGGCCAGGAACAGCGCCCACTCGTGGTGCAGCTCCCGGCGGAAGCGCACCGCCGCCCAGATCTCCACGACGCCGGTGATCACAGCCCATGCGCCGATCAGGGCGACCAGCGCCAGCGCGGTCACACCGGGCCAGGCGATGGTGATCACCCCGGCGGCGACGCCCACCGCGCCTGCGACCGCGTGCGCCGCCCGGTGCCCCGTGTCCCCTTCCCGGCGGAAGGCGCTCGCCAGCAGCGTCGCACCGTCGACGAGGGCGTACGCGCCGAACAGCAGGGCCAGCGCCAGCACCGTCACCGCCGGCCACACCACCGCCATCGCCCCGAACGACAGCGCCGCGGCGCCCCGCAGGACCAGCATCCACATCAACTGCCTCCGCACACCCTCATCCCTCCGCTCGACCGGCCGATCCGTCACGCGTACCCCGTGCGCCGCTCCGTATCGACCGGGACGACGCGGGAAGCCGGAGTTCGGGGGAACGGGAAGCACAGGGCGTTTAGGTGCCTCACCTGTGGTTATCCGACACCACCGGAACGTCACGACATTTCAGGAGGACGCATGACCACGGCACGGGACCTCATGACCAAGGGCGCGGAGTGCGTCGGCGCGGAAGAAAACGTCCTGGACGCGGCGCGCAAGATGACCGAACTCGGTGTCGGCGCGCTGCCCATCTGCGGCACCGACGACCGTCTCAAGGGCGTGCTCACCGACCGGGACATCGTCGTCAAGGTGCTCGGCGCCGGCAAGGACCCGGCCGACGTCAAGGCCGGGGACCTGGCGCAGGGTGAGGCGGTGACGATCGGCGCGGACGACGACGCCGAGGAGATCCTGCGCACCATGGCCTCCCACAAGGTGCGCCGCCTGCCCGTCATCGACGGCCACCGCCTCGTCGGCATCGTCGCCCTGGCGGACGTGGCCCGGGCCCTGCCCGACCGCGCGGTCGGCGACCTGCTCGAGATCATCTCCAGCGACTGAGCCGCAGGGCGCGGCGGACGGCCCGGTGGTCCGGTCGAGGTGGACGCCTCGGCCGGACCACTCGTTTCGGGCGGCGTCCGGCCGGCGTGCGACGGCCCTCGGCCGGCGCAGCGACCGTCAGCCGGCCGAGTGCGGTGCGTAGTCGCCGACGAGGTAGAGGGCCTCGTCGTCGACGGCATTGGCGTCCCAGTCCAGTGAGATCCGCACGGGGCGCCCGTCTGCCGCGTACGTCGCGTCCGCGGTCTCCGCGCCGTGCTCGCGGGCCTGTTCCAGCTCCCTCAACAGCTCGCCGATGGTGGGCAGGCGGGCGGGGAGTCGCCGCGCCTGCCGCCGGCTGTCCTCGTCGAGGCCGACCGCCTTCGTCACACGGCCGTCGCGCACCTCGACCCGGAAGGTCCCCGCCAGGGTCTCCGAGGTCGACGTCAGCGTGTAGGCGTAGGCGGCGGGCTCCTTCCAAGCGGTGGTGCCCCGCACCGTGCCGTGGGGCACCCGTCCGCGGGCGCCTTCGGCGGGTGTGGCTCGCTCGGCGCCGCAGGCGGCGGTCAGGCACAGCAGGGTTGCGCCCAGCGCGGCGGCGGGCAGGAGGCGGGCACGGGAGCGTGCGGCAGTCATGGTGACCCCTTTCGAGTCGGTCACCGAGGTGACGCCGGTGGGGCCGCATACGTTCGGTGCGCATCCGCCGAAGTCCGGGCAGCGTCGCCCGCTCGCGGAAATCGCTGTCCGGGCGCCGGGGCACGGTGATAGACAGCGGGCGTGACCAAGACTCTGGAGTTCCCCGATCTGCTGCAGCTGATCGGGGAACGTTCGACCGCCTTCCGCTCGGCGGTCGCCGCCGCGCCCAGCCTCGACGTGCAGGTGCCGACCTGCCCGGAGTGGACGCTGTTCGATCTGGTGCGGCACCTGGGCGAGGGGCGCCGCTTCTGGGCCGCCGCCGTCGCCGCGGGGCCCGGCGCCGCTCCCCCGGCCCGGCCGGCTCCGGGGGGCTCTGCGCAGCCGCCCCGGGAGCGCGGGGCCCTGCTGGCCTGGTCGGCCGCAGCGACGCAGGAGCTGCTGGACGCGCTGCGGGAGGCCGGCCCGGATCGCGGCTGCTGGACGTGGTGGGGTTCGTCGCAGTCGCCGCAGACCTGCGGCGCCGTCGCCCGGCACCAGCTCCAGGAGGTCGCGGTGCACACCTACGACGCCCAGCTCGCCGTGGGCGACCCGCAGCCGCTGCCGGACGAGGTGGCACTCGACGGCGTCGACGAGTTCCTGTCCACCTGCTGTGCGACGACGAGTGCCTGGCCGCACGGGCCCGCCGCCGTCGACTACCACGCCACCGAGGGCCCCTCCTGGCGCCTCCGGCTCTCCGCCGACGGCGCACGGACCGCCCGCCTCTCCTCCCCCGACGGCACTGATACGGACGCGTCCGACGCGTCGGCCCGGGGCGCGGCCCGTGAGCTGGTCCTGGCCCTGTACGGCCGCATTCCGGTGGGCTCCCTGGAACTCGACGGCGACCGGCGCCTCTTCGACCTTCTGCTGGCCTGGGAGCCCGAGGAGTAGGCCCTGGCGGGCACGGCTGGATGTGCTGGGTGTCCCCGTGCAGCGGTCCGTGCGGCATGACCCGGCCGCGCCGCCCGCCGATGCGCCGGGCCGGCCCCGGCGTCCACCGCCTGATCGCCGGGCAACCGGCGACGACCGCCCGGCGGCCTGCGCCGGTCTCTCCCCGGCCCTGCGAGGGCACCGTGACCTGTGCCGAGCAGGGGCAGCGCGCGCCACGGGCGCGGGGCCCGAGGCGACACCCCGTGCGGGTCGCCCGTGAGCGGTCCGGTTCAGTCGGTGGTGAGCATGCCCTCGCGGAGGCGGGCCAGCAGACGCGTGATCAGGCGGGAGACGTGCATCTGGGAGACGCCCAGGCGCTCGCCGATCTGGGCCTGGGTGAGTTCCTCGACGAAACGCCAGTGGATGATCTTGCGGTCGCGTTCGTCGAGTTCGGCGATCATGGGCGCCAGGGCGTGGAAGTCCTCGACCAGGCCGAGGGCGGCGTCCTCGTCGCCGATGAAGTCCGCCAGCGCGGCCTCGCCGTCCTCGCTGCCGCTGATCGCCGCGTCCAGGGACGCCGACTTGTAGCCGTTGGAGGCCAGGCGCGCCTCGACGACCTCCTCCTCGGGCAGGCACATCAGCTCGGCCAGTTCCTTGGTGGTCGGTGTCCGGCCCAGTCGGCTGCGCAGTTCCTCGGTGGCGCGGGCCAGCTGCACACGGGCCTCCTGCAGCCGCCGCGGCACGTGCACGGCCCAGGAGGTGTCGCGGAAGAAGCGCTTGATCTCGCCCACGATGTAGGGCACGGCGAACGAGGTGAACTCCACCTCGCGGGAGAGCTCGAACCGGTCGATGGCCTTGATCAGACCGATCATGCCGACCTGGACGATGTCCTCCATCTCCTCCGCCCCGCGGCTGCGGAACCGGCCGGCCGCGTAGCGGACCAGGGACATGTTCATCTCGATCAGCGTGTTCCGGGCGTACTGGTACTCGGGCGTGCCCTCCTCCAGCACGGCCAGCTGGTCGAAGAACAGCTTCGACAGCTCGCGGGCGTCCTTGGGAGCGACCTGGGTCGGGTCCGCGATCGCTGGAACGTCCACCGTCTGCTCAGTAGTCTGCACGGTCGTCGTCACGGTGCGCCCCTCCCGGTCGAGTCGGTTCTTTCCTCGTCGGTCCACTGACCGACGTTCGCGCGCCTACCCCCGTCGTCGACATGCATGCATGTCGATCCGCCGGGCGTTGGGCACCGCCGTGGACGGTCAGTCCAGTGACATGGTCAGGCGCAGCACCAGACCGGACGGCAGCACCCGGGTCTCCACCAGGTCGCAGAGCTGGTGCATCATCCACAGGCCCCGGCCGCCGGCCGGGGAGAGCGGGTCGGGGCGGCGGCGCCCGGCGAGGGGATCGGTGAGCCGTCCGCGGTCGCGTGTCTCGGCGACCAGGGCGTCGGCCGTGCGCCACAGGCGCAGGGTGCCGTGGCCTCCGCCGTGGCGCACCGAGTTGCCGGTCGCCTCGTTCAGGGCCAGCAGCCAGTCGGTGCGCCGCCGCGGCGGCAGTCCGGCCGCTTCGGCCCAGTCCCGGGCCGCGTCGCGTATCCTCCCGAGGTCCCGTTCCGCGAAGTGCAGGACGACCGCGTCCGCCGCTTCGGGCAGGGGGGTGTCGCAGTCGCGGCAGACGGCGTGCGGGTCGGCGTACCGGGGACTGTGCCGGTAGTCGCCGGGCCCGCCGACGACGGGATGCGTCCGGTGCGCCTGTGCCAGCACCTCTTCGGGCAGCGCGGTGTCGTAGGGGCACAGGATGGTGGCCTGCCGTCCGGCGAACGCCAGATTGATCAGCGCCTCGTGCCGGGTGGCCTCGCGTGCCTCCGCGGGCGTGCGCCCCACCCAGATCGGCTCGCCCACGATGGACGGGCGCCGGTCCGCGTGCCGGTCGGCGAAGTCCTGGAGCATCGACAGTATGCGGCCGGGGTTGCGTCCGGCCTGCCGCATGTCGACCCAGGCGACCTCCTCGTGTGCGTCGCCGACGACGTCCCGGAGCAGGCTGAGGCGTTCGCCGGGCACGGCGACGAGCAGCGGGCGCCCGCGGGCGGCGTCCGCGCGGACGAAGTCCCCGACGCCTTTTCCGTAGTCCTCTTCCGTGGTGTAGAAGAGGGCGGGGTGGTGGAAGGCGGCCTCGTCCCGCGCGGGCTCGGCCGGCGGCCGTGAGTACGTGGTCATCGGCCGGTCACCTCCAGGCCGTCGCCCAGCTCGGGGAAGAGCTCCAGCATGCGGTGGAGTGCGGGGGGAGCCCCGAGGAGCCGTACGGGCCGGCCGGGGGGCCGGCGGGCCGCCGCGTGGGCGAGGCCGGTCAGCGACGCGACGTCCAGGTGGTCCAGCGCCGACAGGTCCAGGGTGACCTGCTGCGCCGGGGAAGCGGCGAGGGCGGCCGCCGCCGACGCGATGACGCGGCGGCTCTCGTAGCCGGCCGATCCGGAGAGCCGGAAGCCGGCCGGGCCGGCCAGGGGGGCGGCCGTCAGCGGCGGTCCGCCGCCGGGGCCGGCGGCGTGGCCCGTGCACGTCCGGTGGGCCGCCGCCAGCACCTCCAGGTGGTCGCGGGGCAGCAGGCGCCGGTCGTAGAAGCACCATGCCGTCAGGGGCAGCCGGGCGAAGACCTCGTGGTGGATGCGCAGCTCGTACTCCAGGAGCCGGTCGGCGCCCGCGATGTCCCGCGCGCCCCAGGACATCTCGCCGACCGCCCGCAGTCCTCGGTGCCCCTGCGCGGCGGCCGCTTCCACGGCCTCCTCCCACAGACCGATCATCGCGTCCGGGTCGAACCGGGCTCCGGCCAGGTACGTCTCGGCGGCGGTGGTCACCACGAGCCGCCCGCGCCGCACGGCCAGGGCGGCGTCGACGCCCCGGTCGGTGAGCGTGCGCGTGACGAGGCCGGGGTCGGTGGCGTCGGCGAAGTACTGCACCTGTTCGCCGCGGTCGAACCCGGCCCGGACGAAGGCGACGAGGTGGTCGGCCCATTCGGCGTCGGTGGAGAACACCACTGCGGCGTGCCGCTCGGACGCGGCGTCGCCGTTCGCGCCTGCAGACGTGCCGGGCATCACACCACCCTGCCTCTCCCGGTGCGAACGGATCCGGTGGACGGTCCGAACCGTCAGCCTACTGCAGGCCCCGCCGGGACCGGCCCGGTCGGTTCGGCGAGGCGGACGGCCGGGCCGGGGCGCCGGGGCGCGGCCGGGACCGGCCGGAGCGTTCGCTGCGCGGTCGTCCGCTCCGGCCGCCCGTGCGGGAGGCGGCGGCGGACCTGTCGGGAGCCGGGGCCCGCCGAGGGCCGCGGGCGGCGGGGTTCCGCGGAAGGGCGCGGGCGGCGGGAACGTGCGGGCGGTGCGGCTCGTTGTCCCGCCGTCCGTGCCGCCGTCCCTGGGAGCATCGTGCCCGACACCACGTCCGCCGCCACCGTCCGTCCCGCCCTCCCGGCCCTGAGCACGCAGGCCGAACGGCTGATCGAGCTGGGGGTGCACGAGATCGCCGGGCTGACGCCCGCCGGCGTCCGCACCTTCGCCGCGGCCGCCGGGGTCCGTGCGGGCGGCGACGCCCTCCTCGCCGTGCACCCGGACCGGGCCCCCGCCTCCGCCCTCGCGCCGCTGCTGCGCCGCGCCGGCAAGCCGGGTTTCGTCGTCGTCGACATGACCGACGTCGACCGGTTCGGTCCCCACGGCGTCGAACTGCCCGATGCGCCGCTGTACCTCGTCACCGGCCTGGACCGCGGTGACCACCTGTCCGGCTGGAGCCCGGAGGAGGCACTGCCCGCCCTCACCGGGGAGGGCCGCACACCGCTGCTGCTCACCGAGGGACTCCACTGGGTGCTCCAGCAGCCGGAGGTCCTGGAGCGCAACCACTGCTTCATGACCATCGGCTCACGGCTGCGGAAGGAGAACGGCGGCCTGGACGCCCGCACGCCCGCCATCTGGATCAGCAACGGCACCGGGCGGGACGGACGCGAGCGCCGCGACGCCCCGAAGATCGGCTGGTGCTGGTGGGGCAACCGGCACACCTGGCTGGGCTTCGCCTCCGCGGCGGACCGCCGGGCCACCGGGGGCCGGTGAGGGGCGGCGGCCGGCGTGGGCGGGGCGGCAGCCGCGGAGCCGGTGCGCGGGGCGGCGCCGCCCCGCGCCGCCTCGCCGACCGTGCGCGGCACGCGAGCCGGGACGGTGAGCTGAGGCTCGGCGGTCGCCGCCGGGGCGGTCCGCACCGGGGTGCGGTCGGCGGCTCGAGAGGCTCAGGACCGGTCCGGGGGCGCGGTCTGCGGACCGGGGCCGGGCAGCCGGCCGGGTTCGGCGAGGAGGTCGTCCACCACCTGGCACCGGAGGGAGGGGAAGGACTCGGCGATCGCCTCCCGCATCATGGCCTCCCCTTCCGGGTCGACCTCGGGGCAGGCCTCGCGGGCGCCGGCGTCCGGCCACCGTGCGTACGCCACCCAGGTTCCGTCGTCGGCCCGGTGCAGCCGGGAGCCGTAGCTGCCGCAGTGCCGGTGCATGGCCCGGGTCACGCGGTGCCAGCCGGCGGCGAACTGCTCCTCCGCGCCCTCGTGCAGCCTCCACCGGTAGATCACCGCGAACATGGCACACCCTCCCCGCGCCGGACCGCCCGCGCGTCCGCGGGGGCGCCCCACACCCTTCACGCATTCCGGAACCCAGACGGTACATGCCGCACCGGCTGGGGGCGTTGCCGCCGCCCCGTCAGCGTTCGGCGGTCTCCACCGCCTGCTTGATGCCGCTCAGGGCTTCCCGGAGGCCGTGGTCGACCTCTCCGCCCTCGGTGTGCTCGGTGTGCAGCTGCACGGAGAGGCGGCTGGTCCCGGCGTCCCCGCCGGCGTCCACGTGCAGCCGCCCCCGGTAGTCGTGCGGCCCCGCCGCGCCCCAGTCGAGATTCTTGCCGCCCTCGTCGACGTGGAGCCACGCCTCGCTGGTCACGTCCTGCTCCGGGGCGTCGGGCGGGTCGATGTGAGCGGTGACGGTGACCTTGTCCCCGTCGTGCGGGCGCGCGGACGTCAGCCGCGGCATGTAGGAGGGCAGGTGCTGCACGTCGGACAGGTAGGCGAACAACCGGTCCGGCGGAACCTGCACGGTGATGCTGTCGCTGTAGTCACCCATAGCCAACGGAGTCCCCGAAGCGGCCCGGAACCAAACGAGTCAGGGCATTCCGGGAGAAATCGATGCAACGACCATAGAATGGCAGGCAACCTCTGCCGGGTCCGCGGTACGGCTGTGTGCCGCGGCGTCCGACGCATCCCGTGCGTCCTGGGCCGGCAGAGGTGAGCGATGACCGCAGTCCACCACCGCGCGTCCGCGTACGACTGGCGCGACGAGGCCGCGTGCGCCGGGGAGGATCCCGAGCTCTTCTTCCCCCTGTCCGACTCGGTCGCCCCCGATTCGCAGGCGTCCTCCGCCCGGGCGATATGCCGGCGGTGCCCCGTGCTCCTGCCCTGCCGCTCCTGGGCGATCGAGCACGGCGAGGACGACGGGATCTGGGGAGCCACGACGGCCGCCCAACGACGGGCCATACGGCGCGCGACCCGCCGTGACGACCCGGAACGCGGGGCGCGGACGGCCGACGGCCGGTGACGCCGGCCCGTTACCGGGCACAGGGAAGGGGGGACGTGCTTCGTTCGCCCCCGGCCCGGCTGCGGCCAGGGCGGCTGAGGTGGGAGGAACACCTGTGGCGGAGGCGACATCGGCGGCGGGCGGCCGGGGCCAGGACGGCTGGCAGGCCGGGTACGAGCCGGATCCGCGTCGGTGGCGGGCCCTGTGGGTCACCCTCGTGGCCGGCTTCATGAGCCTGCTGGACGTGACGATCGTGGCGGTCGCCCTGCCCACGGTCCAGCGGGACCTGCACGCCTCACCCGCTCAGGTGCAGTGGGTGGTGTCCGGATACGCCCTGACGTTCGCCCTCGCCCTCGTCACCGCCGGGCGGCTCGGCGACGCGCTGGACCGGCGCCGGATCTTCCTGCTGGCCCTCACCGGGTTCGTGCTCTTCAGCGCGGCCTGCGGGGCGGCTCCCGGTATCACCTCGCTGGTGGCTGCCCGGCTCGCCCAGGGCCTCGCGGCCGGGTTCATGGCACCGCAGAACTCGGCGCTCATCCAGCAGATGTTCCGCGGCGCCGAACGGGGCCGCGCCTTCGGTCTCTTCGGCGCGACCGTCGGCGTCTCCTCCGCCGTCGGCCCCCTGACCGGCGGCGTCATCCTGGCTCTCGCCTCCGGCGCCCAGGGCTGGCGGTGGATCTTCTACGTCAACGTGCCCATCGGCGTCCTCGCCGTCCTGCTCGGCCGCCGCCTGCTGCCCCGTACCCGGCCCTCGGGGCGGGGACGCGTGGACGTGCCCGGCGTCCTGCTCCTCGGTCTCGGCGTGCTCGCGTTCATGTACCCGCTGGTCCAGGCGGAGTCCGGGGGGATCGGGGACCTGTGGCGGCTGTTCCCCGCCGGGGCCGCGGCGCTCGCCCTCTTCGCCGTGTGGCAGCGGCGTCTGGTCGTCCGGGGCGGGCAGCCGCTGCTCGATCCTCGTCTGTTCACGACCGTGCGCGGCTACGCCGTCGGCGCCGGGGTCGGCACCCTGTACTTCATCGGCTTCAGCGGCGTCTGGCTGGTCTTCGCCCTCTTCTACCAGCACGGTCTCGGGTTCTCACCGCTCCGCTCCGGCCTCGCCGTCACCCCCTTCGCCCTCGGCTCGGCGTGCGCCGCCGTGGTCGCGGGCCGGCTGGTGGAGCGGTTCGGCCGGCTGCTGACGGTGTGCGGGCTCACCGGTGTGATCGTCGGCCTGGGCGTGGCCGCGGTGCTGCTCCGCTTCGCACCCCTCGGCATCGCGCCCTGGGCCGCGGCGCCCGCCCTGTTCCTCGGCGGTGTGGGCGGTGGCTTCGTGGTCTCCCCCAACATCACCATGACCCTGCGGGAGGTGCCGGTACGCATGGCGGGCGCGGCGGGCGGCGCCCTGCAGACCGGGCAGCGGCTCGGCGCCGCGGTGGGCACCGCGGCCCTGCCCGGCCTGTTCTACCTGGTGCTCGGCAGGACCGGGGACTACCGCGGCGCCCTGGTCGCGGCCCTGGGCGCCGCCCTCGCCGGCATGCTGGCGTCCCTCGCCCTCGCGGCGTCCGACCTGCGGCGCGACCGACGGCGCCGTCCGGGCCGGACGTGCCCGGACGAGATCGCCCACAACCCGGTGCACTCCCGGCAGGCATGACCGCCCTCGGTCCGCCTCCCCGCCCCGGACCCCGCCGGGGGCCGGGCCGCCCGGCGCCGGGCGGGAGGGCGGACGGCGCGCGCGTCGCGGACGGGGGCGGGGCGGGGCGGCGGGCCGGTTACAGGGCGCGTTCCAGACGGTCCGCCATGAGCTTGACGAACCGGGCCGGGTCCTTGGGCTGGCCGCCCTCGGCGAGCACCGCCAGACCGTGCAGGAGCTCGACGGTGCCGGCGAGTTCCGTGCGGTCCTCACGCTCCTTGTACGCCTGGTTGAGGCCCTTCACCAGCTGGTGGTCCGGGTTCAGCTCCAGGATGCGCTTGGCGCTGGGCACCTCCTGCCCCATCGCGCGGTACATGTTCTCCAGGGCGGGCGTCAGGTCGTGCGCGTCGGAGACGACGCAGGCCGGGGAGACGGTGAGGCGGGAGGACAGGCGCACCTCCTTGATGTCCTCGTCCAGCCGCTCCTTCATCCAGCCGAGCAGCCCGGCGTACTCCTCGTTCCGCTTCTCGCGTTCGTCGTCGGAGGCGGCGTCGTCCTCGGCGTCCAGGTCGATCTGCCCCTTGGCGACGGACCTCAGCTTCTTGCCCTGGTACTCGCCGACGGCGTCCACCCACACCTCGTCGACCGGGTCGGTGAGCAGCAGCACCTCGATGCCCCGGTCGCGGAACGCCTCCATGTGCGGGGAGTTCTCGATGCTCTGCCGGGACTCGCCGGTCAGGTAGTAGATGTCCTGCTGGCCGTCCTTCATCCGCTCCACGTAGTCCTTGAGCGTGGTCGGCTCGGTGTCGTGGTGCGTGCTGGCGAACGAGGCGACGGCGAGGACGGCGTCGCGGTTGTCCGGGTCGGTGACCAGTCCCTCCTTCAGGACCGTGCCGAACTCCCGCCAGAAGGTGGCGTAGCGGTCCCGGTCCTTGGCCATCATCTCCTTGACCGTGGAGAGGACCTTCTTGGTCAGCCGCTTGCGCATCATCTCGATGTGGCGGTCCTGCTGGAGGATCTCGCGGGAGACGTTCAGCGAGAGGTCCGCCGCGTCGACGACGCCCTTGACGAAGCGGAGGTACGGCGGGAGCAGCGCCTCGCAGTCGTCCATGATGAACACGCGCTTGACGTACAGCTGCACGCCGCGCCTGAAGTCGCGCGTGAACAGGTCGTGCGGGGCGTGCGCGGGGAGGAACAGCAGGGCCTGGTACTCGAAGGTGCCCTCCGCCTGGAGCCGGATCGTCTCCAGCGGGTCGCGCCAGTCGTGGGCGAGGTGCTTGTACAGCTCGTGGTACTCGTCGTCGGACACCTCGTCGCGCGGCCGGGCCCACAGCGCCTTCATGGAGTTGAGCGTCTCGGGCTCGGGCGCGGTGCCGTCCTCGCCGTCCCCGCCCTCGGCGGCGGGGCCCTCGGGCAGCATCCGGATGGGCCAGGTGATGAAGTCCGAGTACCGCTTGACGATCTCCCTGATCTTCCACGGGGAGGTGTAGTCGTGGAGCTGGTTCTCCGGGTCGGCCGGCTTGAGGTGGAGGGTGACCGAGGTGCCCTGCGGCGCGTCGTCGACCCTCTCCAGGGTGTAGGTGCCCTCGCCGCGCGACGCCCAGCGGGTGCCCTGGCTCTCGCCCGCCCGCCGGGTCACCAGGGTGACCTCGTCCGCCACCATGAAGCCGGAGTAGAAGCCGACGCCGAACTGGCCGATGAGCCCCTCCGTGGCGGCCGCGTCCTTGGTCTCCCGCAGCTCCTTCAGGAACTGGGCGGTGCCGGAGTTGGCGATCGTGCCGATGAGCCGGCCCACCTCGTCGTACGACATCCCGATGCCGTTGTCGCGCACGGTGAGGGTACGGGCGTCCTTGTCGACGTCGATCTCGATGTGCAGATCGGACACGTCGGCGTCGAGCGAGTCGTCCTTGAGTTTCTCCAGGCGCAGCTTGTCCAGCGCGTCGGACGCGTTGGAGACGAGCTCCCGCAGGAAGACGTCCTTGTTCGAGTAGACCGAGTGAATCATCAGCTGCAGCAGCTGACGGGCCTCTACCTGAAACTCAAACGTTTCAGTCGGCATGTCGCGAATACCTCACAGGTGCTGTCGCCGGAACTGATGCCAGCCACTGTAAAACACCACGTCACGGCGGGTGGCCGGAACGGGCCGAGCGGCGGCCGGGCCGCCCGGCGCGGCGGCGCCCGGCTCACCGGAGCGGCCGGCCGCTCCGTCCGCGGCGGGAGCCGCTGTAGGCGGCCTCGCGCAGACCGCTCAGGCGTGCGGTGGGGCGCAGTCCGGGGACGCTGTGGGCGTAGGGGTCGTACGACACCGTGCCGCTCTCCGGGGCCGGCGGCCCCGGGGTGAGGACGAGCGTGGCGAAGGTGCGCCAGGGCTCGTCGGCGGCCGCCGCCCGCAGGTCGAAGCGCAGCGGTGCGCGGGCGAGCGCCTGCCGCAGGGCGGGCAGGGAGGCGCCGACCGGGCCGTGGCCGCCGGGCACGGGGAAGGCCGCCAGGACGCGGGCACGGTCGCCCGCCCGGTAGGAGACGAGCGTCGAGTAGGGGCCGGCCAGGGCGTGCGGCCGCAGCAGCGGCAGGTGCCGGCCCAGGCGGCCGGCGCGGCTGGAGGTGAACAGCAGGTCGAGGGCCGAACCGGGGCCGTCGGCGTCGTGGACCCGCACGGCGAGGCCCAGGCCGTCCGGCAGGGGTGCGGGCAGGCCGAGCGCGCGCGACCAGCGCACGGTCGCCTCGTAGGAGCCCGGCCGGTCCAGCCACGGCGCGCGCCACCAGCCGCCGTCGGTGCCGGGCACCTCCAGCGTCCCGGCGCACATCACGCCCCGGGGGTGCAGGGCGGGCGCCGCCCTGAGGCGGGCGACGCGGCCGGCGAGCGCGTGGGCGGCTTGCGGCAGCACGCCCACGGGCGGCCGCCCGGTGTCCGGCCGGGTCACGGCGCCGGGCGGATGACGGCCCGCACGCAGCCGTCGGTCTTGTGCTTGAACATGTCGTACGCCTTCGGCGCCTGGTCGAGCGGGACGGTGTGGGTGGCCAGGTGCGCGGTCGACAGCTCACCCGCCGCCACGCGCTCCAGGAGCATGGGGATGTACCGCTGGCCGTGCATCTGGGCGCCGCGCACGGTGAGCCCCTTGTTGATCACGGCGCCGAGCGGGAACTTGTCGACGGCGCCCGCGAAGACGCCGAGGACGAAGACGGTGCCGCCCTTGCGGCAGGCGTGGATGGCCTGGCGTACGGCGGTGGGGCGGTCGGTCTGCAGCCGCAGCTGCTGCTTGGCCTGGTCGTACAGGTGCATCGGGCCGTCGCTGTGCGCCTCCATGCCGACCGCTTCGATGCAGACGTCCGGGCCGCGGCCGCCGGTGCGTTCGCGCAGCTCGGCGGCGACATCGGTGGTCGTGTAGTCGATGGTCTCCGACCCGATGCGGCGCTCGGTCATGGCCAGCCGCTCGGGGATGCGGTCGATGGACAGAACCCGTTCCGCGCCGAGCAGGATCGCCGCCCGGGCCGCCATCTGTCCGACGGCGCCGCACCCCCACACGGCGACCACGTCGCCCGGTTTCACCCCGCCGAGGTCGGCGCCCATCCATCCGGTGGGCGCGGAGTCCGACACGAACAGCGCGCTGGTGTCGTCGACGCCGTCGGGCACGGGGAAGGCGCCGTAGTCGGCGAAGGGCACCCGGACGTACTCGGCGTGGCTGCCGCGCAGGCCGCCCATGGCGTGCGAGTAACCGAAGATGCCCGCCGTCTCGTAGCCGAACAGGGCCTGGGCGATCCCCGGGTTGGTGTTGGTGTTGTCGCACAGCGACCACAGGTCGTTGGCGCAGTACCAGCAGCGTCCGCAGCCGACGAACGAGCAGACCACGACCCGGTCGCCCGCCTTGTGCCGCCGCACGCCGGGGCCGGTCTCCACCACCTCGCCGAGGAACTCGTGCCCGATGACGTCGCCGGCCCGCATGGCGGGGATGTAGCCGCCGATGAGGTGCAGGTCCGAGCCGCACGTCGTGCCCGCGATCAGCCGCACGATCATGTCCTGGTCGTTGTGCAACGTGGGGTCGGGGACGTTCTCGACGGACAGCTTGTTCACGCCTTCCCAGCACAGCGCCTTCACAGCACTCCTTCCCCACCGGAGCGGCGGACGAGCAGTCCGACCAGCTTTCCGCCCGGCGTCGGACGGGTCGTCGACGGTGTGTCGGGGTGCAGCACCTCGCCCGCCTCCAGGAGGGCCTTGGTCTGGCGCAGCGCCAGCCGCAGATCCTGGCGCGGGTCCTGTCCGGCCAGGCGCGCGGGGAGGGAGGTCCGCGCTCCGGACGGCGGTTCCTTCGGCCGCACGGCCAGCTCGGTCCCGCGGCCGCCGGGTGCGGGGGACGTCCGCACGTCGATCTCCTGAGCGAAGCGCCGCAGCGGCGGCGGCAGCTCGGCCCCGGACGCCACCTCCTCGACCGGGCGGTTGACCGTCACGGTGAGCCACCGGTTCCGGGACCGGTCGGCGCCCGGCGCCGGCCGGGCCTTGCGCGCCGCGAGGAGCCCGGCGCCGACGCCTGCGCCGGCGACCGGGAGGATCCACAGAGCCCGTTTCATCGGAGCGCCTCCGCTTCGCCGTGTGGCTGTCCGTACCCGCGGCGGGTTACCCGGGGTGGCGGCCCGAAACGGCCGGGCGGCGGAAACCACCGGGCGGACGGTACGCCGGAACGCAGACCGCCGGCATCGGCGCGGCTCCCCCACCGGCGCAGGGCCGGGGGGGCGCAAGAGCCGGGCGGCGCGGACCGGCCTGTGTGGGCCGCCGGGGCGCACACCACCGGCGCGGACCGGACCGCCGGGGCAGGGGCCGCCGGGGCGGACCGGGCGACCGTCCGGCCCGAGCCGCCGCGCGGGCCGGACGGCTTGGGCGCAAGCCTCACGGCACCGTCCGCACCGCCGAGGCACGGACCGACCCGGGCCGGACCGCCAGGCGGCGCAACCCCACCGGCAGCGCGAGGCCGGGGCCGGGCGGGCACGGGCCGAAGGGCCGGGCCGCGCGGACCGGCCGGCGCAGGCGCAACTCGAGCGGCGCAGACCCACCGCCCTGGGAACGCCGAGCGCCCCGACCCACCAACACGGACCGGACCAGCGAGCCGCACACCACCGGGCGGACGAAAGGAACCGCCGAGCAGCGCAGAACCACCGGCACGGGCCTCCGGGGCGCACACGACCGGCGCGGACCGAAGGCCGGGCGGTGCAGGGCCGCCGGGGTGGGCGCAAGGGCCGAGCGGCACGGACTTGACGGGGTGGGGCGCGCAGACCAGCCGGCGCAGGCGCAAGAGCCGGGCGACGCGGACCGGCCTGCGTGGGCCGCCGGGGCGCACACCACCGGCGCGGACCGGACCGCCGGGGGCAGGGGCCGCCGGGGCGGACCGGGCGACCGAGCGGCCCGACCCACCGCGCGGGCCGGACGGCTTTGGCGTAACCCCACGGCACCATCCGCACCGCCGAGGCACGGACCGACCCGGGCCGGACCGCCAGGCGGCGCAACCCCACCGGCAGCGCGAGGCCGGGGCCGGGCGGGCACGGGCCG
>NZ_JBEXTB010000036.1:0-20291 GCF_040613915.1 Streptomyces sp. NPDC006193 | reverse complement strand
GAACGGCCGGGCCGCGCAGACCGGCCGGCGCGGGCGCAACTCGAGCGGCGCAGACCCACCGCCCTGGGAACGCCGAGCGCCCCGACCCACCAACACGGACCGAACCGCCGAGCAGCGCAGAACCACCGGCACGGGCCGCCGGGGCGCAACCCACCGCGCGGGCCGGGGCCGGGCGGCGCGGACCGGCCTGTGTGGCCGCCGGGGCACACACCACCGGCATGGGGCCGCCCGGGCACGCCCCACCGGCGCGGGCCGGACGGCCTGGGCGCAACCCCACGACACCATCCGCACCGCCGGGGCGCAGGCCACCGCCGCGGGCCGGGGCCGGGCGGGCGCCGGCCGAACGGCCGGGCCGCGCAGACCGGCCGGCGCGGGCGCAAGGGCCGGGCGGCGCGGACCGGCCTGTGTGGGCCGCCGCGCGCACCACCGGCGTCGGGCCGCCGGGGCAGGCACCATCGGTGCGGGCCGAAGGCCGGGCGGTGCCGGGTTGCCGGGGTGGGCGCTTGGGCCGGGTGGCGGGGACTTGCCGGGGTGGGCGGAAGTGCGTCGCAGAGGGGCGCGGGTGCGTGCCGGTGTCCGGCGGGGGTACCTGGGACTGCTGTGCGGAACCGGGAGCCAGGCGGTTCCGGCGCGTGGAGCGAAGGAGCGGGCGATGACCGGCGAGGAACCCCGGACGCGCACAGGGCGCACCCGGCGTCTGCGGGATACCGCGGCCGAGGTGTTCGGCTGGGACGAGCTGCGTCCCGAGCAGCTCACCGCCATGGAGTGGGTGCTGGAGGGCCGGGACGCCCTCGTCGTGATGCCGACGGGTTCCGGCAAGTCCGCCGTGTACCAGGTGCCGGGCGTGCTGCTGTCCGGACCGGTCGTGGTGGTCTCGCCGCTGCTGGCGCTGCAGCGCGACCAGATGGCCGGGCTGCCCGGCGGCGACCGCGGGCCCGGCGCCGTCGCCGTGAACTCCGACCTCGGCGCCGCCGAGGCGGAAGCCGCGTGGGAAAAGGTGCGGGGCGGCGCGGTCCGCTTCGTCTACCTGTCCCCCGAGCAGCTGGCCAAGGACGAGGTGCTCCAACGGCTCGCCGAGACCGGTCCCGCGCTGCTGGTGGTGGACGAGGCCCAGTGCGTGTCCTCCTGGGGCCACGACTTCCGGCCCGACTACCTGCGCCTGGACCAGGCGGCGCGGCGGCTGGGCCGGCCGCCCGTCCTCGCGCTCACCGCGACGGCCGCTCCCCCGGTACGGCAGGACATCGTCGAACGGCTCGGGATGGACCGGCCGCGGCAGCTCGTCACCGGGTTCGACCGCCCCAACATCCGGCTGGAGGCGCGCCGGTACCTGGACGACGACGAGCGGCGGCGGATGGTCGTCGAGCAGGCCGCCGCCGAGCCGAAGCCGGGCATCGTCTACGCGGCGACCCGCAAGGACAGCGAGTACTACGCCGCGGAGCTGGGCTCCCTCGGGCTCGCCGCGGAGGCGTACCACGCCGGCCTGCGCGCGGCCGAACGCCGGCGGATCCACGACGCGTTCCTCGCGGGCGGGACGGACGTCGTGGTGGCGACCTCGGCCTTCGGGATGGGGATCGACAAGGAGAACGTGCGGTTCGTGCTGCACGCCTCGCTGCCGGGCTCCCTGGACGCCTACTACCAGGAGGTCGGGCGCTGCGGCCGGGACGGTGAGCCCGCCCTCGCCGTCCTGCAC
Source organism: Streptomyces sp. NPDC006193 (assembly GCF_040613915.1). Classification (NCBI taxonomy): domain Bacteria; kingdom Bacillati; phylum Actinomycetota; class Actinomycetes; order Kitasatosporales; family Streptomycetaceae; genus Streptomyces; species Streptomyces sp. NPDC006193. The sequence continues at coordinate 18,601 of NZ_JBEXTB010000036.1, read as the reverse complement.
TACCGGCCGGAGGACACCGGAATGCAGGCCTACTTCACCTCCCGCGCCCCGAGTGCCGACACCGTGAGAACGGTCGTACGGGCCGTCCACGACCGGGCCGGCGATCCCGCGGGGCTCGACGAACTGCGGCGGGACACCGGCATGTCGCGGCCCCGGGTCACGACGGCGGTGAACCTCCTGGAGGAGGCGGGCGCCGTGGTCACGGACGCCTCGGGCGCCGTCCGGCCGCTCCCGGGCACGGCGCCGTCGGACGCGGTGCGGCGGGCCACGGACAGCGCCGAGGCCCACAAGCGCATGGACCGCTCCCGGGTCGACATGGCCCGCGCGTACGCGGAGACCACCGGTTGCCGGCGGCGCTTCCTGCTGGGGTACTTCGGCGAGGAGTACGAGGCGCCGTGCGGCAACTGCGACGTGTGCGACGCGCAGGCGGACGAGGGCGGGGACGGGACGGCCGCAGGTGAGCACCCCGTGCACCCGGACGCCGGGTCCTATCCGGTCGGGGCCGCGGTGCGTCACGGGCAGTGGGGCCGGGGCACGGTGCTGAGCGAGGACGGGGACCGCATCACCGTGCTCTTCGAAGAGGTCGGCTACCGGACGCTGTCCCTGGAGGCGCTGGCGGACCGGGACGACCTGCTGACGGTGACGGACGGGCCCGACGACACCGCGGACGCCTGAGACGGACGGCGTGCGCGCCGGTCGGCCGTCCGCGCCCGCCGATCCGTCGCCGGGCGGGGATCCGTCGCCGGGCGCAGTTGCGCCGGCGGGGCCGCCACGGCGGTGGGGGCGGCAACGGCGGCATGAGCAGCGTGCGCGGCGCACCGGCGGCGGCCGGCCATGATGCCGCGCTTCTCCGTCGTGTCCCCCGCCGGGCGCCGAGAGCGGCTTGCGCCGCCGGGCTCCATGCGGGACTGTTGCCGGAAGACATCTGTTGTCGGTCGCAGAGAGGTGGTGGGGCGTGCCCGAGGCGCGCCCCCGCGTGTGCTCGGTTCCAGCGGCTCACCCGTCGACCCGCGCAGCGCCTCCGTCAGTGTGGGCGCGGCCTGGGCCCATGCCCCGTACCCGGTGATCGTCGCGGACCGGGACGGCGGCCTCGTCGAACTCAACGCCGCGGCGCGGCTGTTGTGGTCGGACGCGGTCGGCGGCGACCGGCTGCGCGACACCGTGCCGGCCTGGCTGGCCGATGCCCACGGGCGGTTCGCCGGCGGACGGCCCGGCGGCGCCGGACGGGCGGCCGGAGCCGTCGCCGGCCGCTTCTTCGAGGCGCACCCCACCCCGGCGGGCGACGGTGACGTGGTGTGGTGGCTGGTCGACGACACCGACCGGCGGCTGGCGGAGGCGGCGCTGGCCGACGCACGGCAGCGGTCCGCTCTTCTGGCCGACGTCTCCGGCCAGTTGCTGTCGACGCTCAACGTGACGCGGTGCATGGAGGCCACGGCGCGCATGGCCACCGATCACCTCGCCGAGGCGGCGCTGCTCGTCGCCCCGCCCAAGGGCCGCGGGCACCAGCTGACCTACGCCTACCGCGGCGGGCCGGTGAGCCGGGCGACCGCGCCGCTCGACGTGCACGGCGTGCCCGGACTGGCCGACGCCCTGCAGGGGTTCCCGCCCGTGCCGGCGCGCTGGATCGACCCGGCCGACCTGCCCGGGTGGGTGCGCCCGGCGGGCTTCTCCGCTGCGGTCGGCTCCGTCATCGTCACCCCGCTTCCCGGGCACGGCGTGCCCGCCGGTGCGCTGGTCCTGCTGCGGTCCAGCGGGGAGCAGGCGTTCAGCGGGGACGAGGAGCTCTTCGCCCGGCTCTTCGCCGCACGCGCCGGGGCGGCCCTGTCGGCGGCCCGCCTGTACACGGAGCAGTCCTCCATCACCGCCACCCTGATGCGGGAACTGCTGCCGCCGCGGCTGGAGAGCGTGCACGGGGTGGAGTACGCCGGGGCCTACCGCCCTGCGCGGGACAACGAACGGATCGGCGGCGACTTCTACGACGTCCACCCCGGCGCCGGTCCCGCCGAGGAGACGCTCGCGGTCCTCGGGGACGTGGCCGGCAAGGGCCTGGACGCGGCGGTCCTGACCGGCAAGATCCGCAACACGCTGCACGCGCTGCTGCCGCTGGCGACGGATCACGAGCGCATGCTGACCCTTCTCAACAGCGCGTTGCTGTCCTCCCGCCACACCCGGTTCGCCACGCTCGTGCTGGCGTCCGTCCGCCGCCGCGGCAGCACGGTCGAGATGCGGCTGACCAGCGGCGGGCACCTCGCCCCGCTGATCGTCCGGTACGACGGCACCGTCGAGGAGGCCGCCACGCGCGGCTCCCTCATCGGCGCCCTGCCGAAGGTCACCGCCGCCACCGCGGCCGTGACGCTGCGTCCCGGGGAGACGTGTCTGCTGTACACCGACGGCGTCACCGAGGCCCGCGGCGGCCCGCTCGGGGACGAGCTGTTCGGCGAGCACCGGCTCAAGCGGGCGCTCACCGAGTGCGCGGGCATGCCGGCCGAGGCGGTGGTGGAGCGGATCCAGATGCTGACCGCCCAGTGGGTGGGGTCGGGCAGCCACGACGACATCGCCACCGTCGCCATCGGCGCCCCCCGCGCGGCGGATCCGGCGGCGGGCGGCCGGGACCGCACCGCCGGCCCGGTGTGCGGCACGGCGTACAGGAGGAACGGGTGAGCGCTCCCCCGGCGACGGCCGCCGGCGTCCTGGCAGGCGAGTTGTGGCAGGCCGTGGCGCACGGCGACGAGTACGCGGCGGTCGAGATCGCCCACGGGGCCCTGGCGGACGGTGTCGGGGAGGAGACGCTGCTGCTCGACGTGATCGCGGCGGTGCAGGACAGGGTCGGCCGGGAGTGGGCCGCCGCCCGCCTGACCGTGGCGCAGGAACACGCCGCGACCGCCGTCAGCGACCGGGTGATCACCGCCCTCGTGCAGGGGCGGCGCCGGGAGACCGGTCCCGGCCGTGCCGTCCGGGGACGGGTCACGGTCTGCTGCGCCGCCGGCGAATGGCACGCCCTGCCGGCCCGTCTGGTCGCCGAGGTCCTGCGGCTGCGGGGCTGGCGGGTGGACCACCTGGGCGCCCACACCCCGACGCCGCATCTGGTGGCCCACCTTCATCGGACCGGTTCGGAGGCGGTGCTGCTGTCCTGCTCGCTGGCCACGCGCCTGCCGGCCGCGCACGCCGCCGTCACCGCCTGCCAGGCCGTGGGCGTGCCGGTGCTGGCGGGCGGAGGGGCCTTCGGACCGGACGGCCGTCACGCCCACGCGCTCGGCGCCGACGGATGGGCGCCCGACGCCCGCGCCGCGGCGGCCGTCCTGGACAAGGGCGTGCCCCCGCCGGACCCGGCGGCGGCCCGGCAGGTCGTGGACGACCTGCCGCACCTGGCCGACCAGGAGTACACGTTCGTCGCCCGGTCCCGCAGCCGCCTGGTCGGACAGACGCTGACGGACCTGGAGGACCGGTTGCCGGCCCTGCGCTCCCGCAGCGACGCCCAGCGCGAGCGCACCGCGGAGGACCTCGACCACATCGTGGGCTTCCTGGCCACCGCCCTGTACGTCGACGACCCGGCCCTGTTCACCACGTTCCTGTGCTGGACCGCCGACGTCCTGGAGGCGCGGCGGGTGCCGTCGCACTCCGTGGTCACCGCACTCGGCGTTCTCGGCGGCCGTCTGCGGGACTTCCCGCGGGCCCGGCGCCTGCTGCACGACGGCGCCGCCGCGCTGGCCGGGCACGCGCTGCTCCCCGCACCGGCGCCGTGACACTTGCCTCAGGACAAGTCAGGGCCGCCACGGGGTAGGAGGAGTACGCAGGGTCAGGCGGCGCCGGGCCGCGGGACCACCGACAGCACGAGGACGACCATGCAGTGGGAAAGCAGGGCAACCGTCAAGGTGACCTGCCATGAGCGAGTCTTCGAGATCACGGTACGGGGCGAGGTCGACTACGAGGAGAACGACCTGTGGCAGGCCGCCTGGGCCGAGGCGGAGGACGCGGCGCGTCCCGTGACCGTGGTGGACCTCTCCGAGGTGACGTTCGCCGACAGCGGGCTGCTCAACGCCCTCCTCGACGCCTGGCGCCGCCACCGGGCCGCCGACCGCGAACTGGTCCTGCTCGGCCCCCTGCGTCCCTCGGTGGAGCGGCTGTTCACCCTGACCGGCACCCGGGACCACTTCACCATCACCGACTCCCGCGCGCGGGCGATGCGCGCGGACGAACGCTGAGTTCCGCCACGGCCGTTCAGCACCGGACAGGCGTACGACGGGCGAGTGAGGGCATCCGGGAGGTGCACGGAACATCGAGAGAGAAGGAGAGGCCGTGTCGTTCCTCTGGGCCATCATCGCGGGACTCATCATCGGCCTGCTGGCCAAGCTCGTCATCCCCGGACGCCAGCCGATCCCGCTCTGGCTGACGGTCGTCCTCGGCATCCTCGGCGGCATCGCCGGCAACGCGCTCGCCACCGCCTTCGGTGTGCGGGACACCGGTGGCATCGACTGGATCCGCCACATCCTCCAGATCGGCGTGGCCGCCGTGCTGATCGCCGCGGTCACCCCCCTGTGGGCCCGACGACACGCCTGACCCTCCCTTCCGCGGGGAAGCCCCGCCGGCCGCGGCCGGCGGGGCTTCCCCGTGTGTCGGCGCCTACGCGTCCGCCTCTCACCGCGGTGCCGTCGGGACCCGCGGCACGGCGCCCTCGCGGTCGGTCAGTGGGTGCGGCGGCCGGTGAGGTCCCCGCCCGGGTCGTCGGCCAGGGCGATACGGGCGGTGACGCGCTTGCCGACCGGTTCCCGGTGCACCTCGAATCCCTGCACCACCGCCATCACGATCTCCAGGCCGTGCTGCCCGACGCGTCCGGGATCGGCGGCCCGCGCCACCGGCAGCACCGGGTCGCTGTCCCACACGGCCACCTCGACCAGCCCGTCGACGATGCGCAGCTCCATCAGCACCGGGCCCGGGGCGTACTTGCGGGCGTTGGTGACGAGTTCGCTGACCACCAGCCGGGTCAGGTCCATCGCCCGCGCCGACACCGGCAGTCCGTACTCCCCCTGCACCCGCGCCAGGAAGGCGGCCGCGTGCCGGCGCGCCTCGGCGATGCACGCGCCGTGGCCGTCGAGCGGAACGATCTCCTGCATCGGTTCGGGACCGGTCACGCCCTCACCGCCAGGCCCTGATTTCACCGGGTCCATCTGCGCTCCCCCGTTCATGCGCCGTCGTCTACCCGCCCGGGGGCCGGACATGCGCCGTGACCCGGCACGGGTTTCTCACACCCCTCGCCCCGCCGGCCGGCGGCTCCGCCCGGGAAAGGGCCGGTCGGACGGCGTCCCGCCGCCGCGCGCTCGCGGCGCGCGGGCCCGGTCGGGACGGCCGGCACTCCGGCGCGGGACCGGCCGGTCGCGCCGCGCACGCCGGGGCGCGGGACCGGGGGGCCGGCTTGTTCGTGCGCCCGCTCCCTCGTGGCGCGCGTACGAGACCGCGCCGACTGCCGCCGGGGCTACCGGGTCTGATGAACCGTCAGGTGCCGGCGGCGCCGTCGCCGTACGGGGTCGGGGCGGGACTCCCGCGCACGGCTCGCCGCTCGGGAGGGCCGGGCCGCGTCGGCCTCGGCGGGGGGGGCGGTCCGGCGGGGCGGTCAGTGCGCCAGGGGGAGCACCGCCTGGACGGCCTTGCCCCCGCCCCCGGCCCCCTGCCTGACGCGGACCTGCGTGGCCAGTTCCAGGACCATCGGCCAGCCGAACCCTCCCGGCTCCCACACCGGGGAGCGGCGCCGGTGCGGCAGCGCCGGGCTGGCGTCGTCCACGGTGACGGTGATCCGGCCGTCGTCCGCACGGAGCCCGAAGCCGGTGACGCCGCCGGCGTGCTGGATGGCGTTGGTGACCAGTTCCGACACCACGAGCAGCACGGCCTGTTCCTGTTCGGGGTCGCGTGGCTCGACCGTGGACAGGTAGTCCCGGGTGAGGTCCCGGGCTCGTTCCGCCGTCCGCGGACAGTGGCGGGGCGGCTGTGCATCCTCCAGGGAAGAGCGCACGGTTCGCTTTCCTCCGATGGGCGTGACGACTGGGCTGTTGACCGCCGCGACGGACCCTCGTGCGCAGTCGACTGCGCACCTGCGGGTCTCAGCGGGTGTGACAGGCGGTGGTGTCGCCTTCGACTGTCGTCTGCCCGTGCCGGCGCACGCGTAAAACGTCCGGGTTGTACGCGCCGCCCGCCGCGGTCGCGTCCGAGACATCGGCCACGCCCCCGCTGACCGGCGGCGCGCGGGGTATCCGAGGTGGCGTAAGCGAAGCACTACGGGACACTTGCCGTTTGACAACTATAGTCGTGAGGCAACAAAGTAACCGTGTCGGACAGGCACGGGGAAGGAATCGGGATGTTCCGGTGGACGCAGGCCGCTGCGCGCCCCGGCCGCCGGCGCTTCAGGGCGCCGCTGGACCGGGCGCCGCGCTCTGCGCGTCAGGCTGTCCGGCTGCCGGGGCTCTCGGTGTCATCGTGTATCTGCACGGCCGCGGCGGCGCAGAAGGCCTCCAGTCCTTCGAGCAGCGCGGCCCGCTTGGCGGCGGGCATCAGCGCCAGGACCGCCTGCAGTTCCCTCTCCCTGCGGGCGCGCAGGTCGTCGAGGAAGGCGCGTCCGCGGCTGCTCAGGTGCAGCCGCACCTCGCGCCGGTCGGTGGAACCGACCACGCGGTCGACGAAGCCGGCGGCCTGCAACCGGTCGCACAGGCGGCTGGTGGACGGCGGGGTGGAGGCCAGGGAGTCGGCGAGGGTCCGCAGGTTGATGCCCTCGTGGTGCTCGAGGATGAGCAGTACGCGCAACTGGGACGCGGAGGCCGGCGCCGTGGAGGCGCGGCCCCAGAGCACTTCCAGTAGCTCCCCGGCCGTGGAGGTCACCCGAGCGACCTCGTCGGGCTGTGGCAGGTGTCGGAAGGCAGTCACTGTCACACTCTCGCAGGCTCTGGGACGGCTGCCAGCCTACTAGGGACGCGAGCCGACGACATATGTCCTGCACGACCGGCACGGTTCTGGCGAGTGCTTCCATGCGACCGATGTCCGACGAAGGAATGGTGTTCTACCCATCGTGAACAGATTCGTGACCGCCGAACGCGCCCTGCGTTCGGCGGCGCCGCACGCGTTGCTCGACGCCGTACGGCGCGCGCTCACCGAGCAGTACGCGGCCCGGTCCGTCGAGCTGTTCATGGCCGACTACGGCCTGACGGTGCTGCAGCCGGTCTCCGTGCTCCCGCACACGCTCGAACCGCTGCCGATCCACGGCAGCGCGGCCGGCCGCGCCTTCGGCGCCCAGGAGCCGTTCGCCGAGCCGGGCCGGGACGGGCTGGTCCGCCTGCATCTGCCGGTGACCGTGCGCGGCGACCGGCTCGGGGTGCTGTCGGTGACGCTGCCGGAGGGCGAACTCGCCGGGGACGGGCGGCGGGAGCTGGCGGAGATCGCCGAAGTCCTGGGCCACGAGGTGGTCGTCGCCGAGCGGGACACCGACCTGTTCCTGCAGGCGCGCCGCAAGGACCGGCTCACGCTGGCCGCGGAGATGCAGTGGCAGCTGCTGCCCGGCCGCTCCTGCTCGCGGCCCGAGTACGAGCTGGGCGCGCAACTGGAGCCCGCCTACGCCATCTTCGGCGACAACTTCGACTGGTCCGCGACCGCGGACCGCTTCTCGCTGTACGTCACCAACGGGATGGGCGAGGGCATAGAGGCCTCCCTGCTGACGAACCTCGCCATCAGCGCCCTGCGCAACGCCCGGCGGGCCGGCCTGTCCATCGCGGACCAGGCGGCCCTGGCCGACCAGGCGGTCTACGCCCACTACCGGGGCCGCTGCTACCTGTCGGTGCTGATGTTCGACTTCGAACTGTCCACGGGGCGGGCGCGGGTGGTGGACGCCGGATCGCCGCAGATGCTGCGGCTGCGCGGGGGGACCGTGGAGCGGATCGCCTTCGACGCCCAGCTGCCGCTCGGCATGTTCGAGGAAACCGACTACGTGGCCCAGGAGTTCCGGGCGGAACCCGGTGACCGGCTCGTCTTCGTCAGCGACGGCGTGTACGCGGTCGCCGACCCGCAGGGCGAGGCGTACGGAGACGCCCCCCTCGAGCGGGCGATCCAGTCAACCCGCCTGCTGCCCGCCGCGGAGGTGCCGCGCGCCATCCTGCGGGAGCTGTCCGGTCACCGCGGCCGGCCCGCCCCGGACGACGACGCCCTGGTGGTCTGCCTGGACTGGCACGGACGCTGACGCGAACACGGCGGTGCCAACCGTCCGGGGGCGGGGCCGCCTGGTGTGCCCGCTCCGCCCCGGCCTAACATTTGCCCTACGACAAGAAACGAGTGCTGGGGGCAGGCCCGCCGGGGAGCCGGGGCCTGGCAGGGGGAGACGATGCAGGTGTCCGAGCGTGGCCCGCGGCAGCGGGCGACAGGCTCGCCGCAGCGACGTCCGGGGGACGTCCCGGCCCCCGTGGGCACACCGTGATGACTGAGGCCGCCGGGCCCGGCGCCGTCGCCCGCGGCGCGGGCCGCGTCCGCCGTGTGACGGGCTGTGCCGTCCCGCCGGCGGCGATCGCCGGCCCGCCCGCCGGCCGGGCGCGTGCCCAGTCGCGCGGAGCGGCGCCCGGGCGCGGCCGACGGTCCGCCACCCCGGCGTGGCACCGCGGGAAGGGGGGGTTATGACGGCCTTGCCCCCGGTGGCCGGGTGCCGTCTGCCCCTCGCCTCGGACGCGGATCTCGCCCGGGCGCGGCGGCAGGTGCGGCTGGCCGCGACCGCGCTGGGATTCGGTCTCGTGCAGCAGACCAAACTGGTCACCGCCGCCAGCGAGCTGGCCCGCAACACCCTGGTCCACGGCGGCGGCGGCCACATGGAGATCACCCCGCTGGCCGGCGACACGGCGCCCGGCCTGCGGCTGACCTTCGCCGACAGCGGTCCCGGCATCGAGGACGTCGAACGGGCGATGACGGACGGCTACACCACCGCCGGCGGCCTGGGTCTGGGACTGGGCGGGGCCAGACGGCTGGTGCAGGAGTTCCGCATCGACACCGAGCCCGGCCGGGGCACCACCGTCACGGTGGTCTCCTGGGCCTCCGACCCCTCCCCCGCCCCGCCGGCGCCGTGCTGAGCCGCGGGGCGGGCGTCTCAGCCCGTGCCGCCACCGGACCGGCCGCACACCCCGCCACGCGGACGGCTCCTGTACACGGGCGACCCGCCACGTGGCGCCTTCGACACGTGCAGGCACCAGCACGCGGACAGCCCGTCACATGGGCGGCCAGGCACACGGACGGGCCAGCACGCGGACGGGCCGGCACGTGGACAGCCCGGCACGGGGGGGACCGGCGCGCGGACGGCTCGACGCACGGACCGTCCGGAGCGTGGGCGGCTCGGCACGTGGGCGGCCCCGCGGCACGAGCCCCGGCACGGGCACGGTCCGGCGCGTGAAGCCACCAGCGCGCGGACGCCTCGACGCACGGGCGGCGCACGATCCGGCACGTGGGCGGCCCGACGGCAGCAGCCTCGGCACATGCACGGGCCGGCACGGGGAGGCACCGGCGCGTGAAGCCCCCGGCGCGCGTGGCTCGACGCGCGGACGGGCCGGCACCGGGAGGCACCGGCGGGACCGCCGTCCTGCCGGGGCCGGCCGCCGCGGGAGGGCTCCGCCCGCCGCCCGGGTCCCGGGCGTCCGGGCCGGGTGCCGGGCGCGATAGCGTGGAGGCCGTATGAAGAGAGGGTGGGACGTGTGAACGCCTTTGCAACGACCCCGTCGGCGGAGAGCATGCTGCGTGCGGCACCGCCGCACGCGCTCGTGCCGACCGCCCGCCGGATCCTGGCCGAGCAACACGCCGCCCTGGACGTCTCCCTGCTCCTCGCCGACTACGGCCTCGCCGTGCTGCAACCGGTCACCCACCTGCCGGACACCGGCGACCCGGTCTCCGCGCACGACGGACCCGCGGGCACCGCCTTCACCACGCAGACGCCGCTGGTGGACGTCGGCGCGGACCCGGGCACCGAGCAGGTGCACCTGCCCATCACCGTCCGCGGCGACCGTCTCGGCGTCCTCTCCGTCCGGCTGCCCGCCGGGAGCGCGCAGCCCGCCACGGTGCTGCGGCTGGCCGACTTCGCCACCGCGCTGGGCCACGAGATCCTCACCGCGGACCGGGACACCGACCTGTATCTGCTGGCCCGCCGCTCCCGCCGCCTCACCCTCGCCGCCGAGATGCAGTGGCAGCTGCTGCCGGGGCGAGGCTGCGTCCGCGACGAGTACACCATCGGCGCCCACCTGGAACCGGCCTACGCCGTGGGCGGCGACAACTTCGACTGGTCCTCCGGCCCCGACCACCTCACGCTCACCGTCACCGACGGCATGGGCCAGGGCATCGAGGCCTCCCTGCTGACCAGCCTCACCGTCAGCGCCCTGCGCAACGCCCGCCGCGCCGGCATCGGCCTGGCCGACCAGGCCTGCCTCGCCGACCAGGCCGTGTACGCCCAGTACGGCGGCAAGTCGTACGCCTCCACGCTGCTGCTGCGCTTCGACCTCGCCACCGGCGCCGTGCGCGCGGTCGACGCCGGCTCGCCGCGGCTGTACCGGCTGCGGGCCGGCACGATCGACCAGGTGCGGCTGGAGGCGCAGCTGCCGCTCGGCATGTTCGAGGAGACCCCGTACGAGGAGCAGACCTTCGACGTGGCGCCCGGTGACCGGCTGATCGTGGTCAGCACCGGTGTCCACAGCACCCGTTCCGCGACCGGCGACCTGTTCGGCGAAGCCGCCCTGCGCCAGATCCTGAGCGCCACCCGGGAGGCGGCCCCGCACGAGACCGCGCGCGCCGTCGTCGCCGGACTCGTCGAGCACTTCGGCAGCAGGGACCTGGCCTCGGACGCCTCCGTGGTCTGCCTCGACTGGCAGGGCCGCCCGGCGCGGCCGGCAACCGCTCCCTGAGTCACTCCGCGCCGGCGCCCGGCGCGGGAAGTCCGCCGTCCAGCACCGCCAGGAACCCCAGCAGTCCCTGGCCGAGCGCCGCCCGGTCCGCCGGCTCCATCCGGTCCAGCACCGCCGCGAGCGCCTGCGCCCGGCGCTGCGCCACCTCGGCGAGCACCCGGCGGGCGTGCCCCGTCAGCTTCAGCCGCACCTCACGCCGCTTGTGCGGATGCAGGGCGCGCTCGAGCAGGCCGGCGGCCTCCAGCCGGTCGCACAGCCGGCTGGCCGTGGGCAGCCCGATGTCCAGCCGCTCCGCCAGGGCGGTGAGGTTCAGTTCCGGCGCGGCCTCCAGCGTCCGCAGCGCCCGCAGCTGGTGCAGCGACAGGCGCGGGGTCGCTTCCTGGGCCGCCAGCGACCAGAGGGTCGCCAGACGTTCCACGGCATCGGCGATCCGCGGCGCGGCGGAGCCCGCCGCGCCCTCACCCGCACTCGCCCGGTCGTCACCGGGACCGCGGTGATGGGTCACGAAAACGTCACTTCCAGTAATCCCCGGGCCATCAGGACGCCCCTCTCACCTCCCGCTGGTACCCGATGAGCCCAGCTGCAAGCAACACACGCGTCACCAACCAGTCATACCCCGCGGGGTACCCCGCCCCGCGCGGCGGTGCGGCGGCGACGTGTCGGCTGGAACGACGCGGAGCCGCCGGGGGCGGTTCCGGCCGCCCCCGAACGTCCTCGCAGGTGACGACGCGGTTGGACCGCTCCGGACCGGGGCACTCGCCGGGGCGGCAGGCAGGCGGAGCCCGAGGAGGCGCAGGTGGCCGTTCGTCATCGTCTGATCGAAGCCGGCCCGGAGACCGTGTGGTCGGTCCTGGCCGACGGAAGCCGGTACGCGCAGTGGGTGGTCGGCACGGAGTCCTCCTGTCCACTGGACGGCCGGTGGCCCCAGCTCGACGCGGCCATCCGTTACCACGTCCGGCTGGGCCCGTGGCAGCTGAGCAATCGGACGGTGGTCCGGCGCTGCCGGGAGGGGTCGGTGCTGGAGCTGGAGGCGCACGCGGGCAGTCTCGGCACGGCCCGCATCGCCATCGAGCTGCGGCAGTGGGGCCGGCACTGCCTGGTGATCGTCGACGAGCATCCGCTCCAGGGAGCCGGTGGCAAGCTGCACAACGTGGGGGTCGAGGCGCTGCTGCAGCTGCGCCACCGCTCCATGCTCGCGCGCCTCGCCCGGCTCTGCGAAGAGGTGGAGCGCGAGCGCGGCGGCGGGGGCGCGCAGACGTCCACGGCGGCGGCCCCGGGCGGCGCGGGAGCCGGCGATGCCTGACGCCGTGGTGATCGGTGCCGGGCCCAACGGGCTGGTGGCCGCGAACCTGCTGGCGGACGCCGGGTGGCAGGTGCAGGTCCTGGAGGAGCAGCCGGAGCCCGGCGGGGCGGTCCGGCACGACAGGGGCGTCCACCCCGACTTCGTCAACGACCTCTTCAGCTCGTTCTACCCGCTGGCGGCCGCCTCCCCGGTGCTGGCGGCGCTGCGGCTGGAGGACCACGGGCTGCGCTGGCGCCACGCCCCGCATGTCCTCGCCCACCCGCTGACCGACGGCCGGTGCGCCGTGCTGGACCGGCGGCTCGACGTCACGGCCGCGTCCATGGAGGAGTTCGCGGCGGGCGACGGGGCCGCCTGGCGGCGCCTGTTCCAGGTGTGGCAGAACCTGCGGCCGGATCTGCTGGCCGCCCTGTTCACACCGTTCCCCCCGGTGCGGGCCGGGGCCCGGCTGGCGATGCGGCTGCGGGCCGCGGGCGGCCTGCGGATGGCGCGGTCGCTGCTCCTGCCGGTGCGGCGCCTGGGCGAGGAGGAGTTCCGCGGGGACGGCGGCCGGCTGCTGCTCGCCGGCAACGCGCTGCACGCGGATCTCGCGCCGGAGTCGGCGGGCAGCGGCGGCTTCGGCTGGCTGATGTCGATGCTGGGGCAGACGTACGGCTTCCCGGTGCCGGCCGGCGGGGCGGGTGCGCTGACCGCGGCGCTGCTGAGGCGTCTGGAGAGCGCCGGGGGACGGGTGACCTGCAGGCAGCGCGTCGAGGAGGTCCTGGTGCGCGACGGTCGGGCCGCGGGGGTGCGGACGGCCGCCGGGGAGACGGTGGCGGCGCGGCGCGCCGTCCTGGCGGACGTCGCGGTCCCCGCCCTGTACGGCGGGCTGGTGGACGCCCGCCATCTGCCGACGCAGCTGCTGGAGGATGTGCGCCGCTTCCAGTGGGACTTCGCCACTTTCAAGGTGGACTGGGCGCTCGACGGTGCGGTGCCGTGGCGGGCCGAGCGGGCGGCCCGGGCCGGGACGGTGCACCTGGCCGACGGACTGGACGAACTGACCCGCTTCGCCGCCCAGATCGCCATGCGCCAGATCCCCGACCGCCCCTTCGCGCTGTTCGGGCAGATGACGACGGCCGACGCCTCGCGGTCCCCGCTGGGCACGCAGTCCGCCTGGGCGTACACGCACGTCCCCCACGACGTCCGCGGGGACGCCGGCGACGAGGGCATCGGCGGCGCCTGGAGCAGCACCGACCGGGAACGCATGGCGGACCGGGTCGAACGGCAGGTCGAGCGCTTCGCGCCCGGGTTCCGGTCGCTGATCAGGGCGCGCCGCGTCCTGGCGCCGCCGTCGCTGGAGGCGCTGGACGCCAATCTGCAGGGCGGTGCCATCAACGGCGGCACCACCGCGCTCCACCAGCAGCTGGTCTTCCGTCCGGTGCCGGGCGCCGGACGCCCGGAGACCCCCGTGCCGGGTCTCTTCCTCGCCTCCGCCGGGGCCCATCCGGGCGGCGGTGTGCACGGCGCTCCGGGCGCCAACGCCGCCCGGGCCGCGTTGCGCGCGCACCGGGCGCCGGGCCTGGTGCGGGCGCAGCGGGTGCTGGCACGCCGTGACCGTACCGGGCGGAAGCGGTGAGCGCGTGCCGCATCCGCCGGCGGGCCCTCGGCGGAAGACCACCGCGACGGCCCGTGCATCCGGGTCCGGCAGCGGCCGGAGGGGCGTGACGCGCGGGGCGTGATGCAGGCGGCGACCAGTCAGGGAGCGACATGAGCACGTACCAGGACGGCCCCGGCCAGGGCCCCGACCGGCGTCACCGGCGTCCCGACGGTGTCGGGGACGAGGTGGTGGAGGCTCTGGGGGCGCTGTCGAAGGCGCTGGAGACCACGGAGCGGGCCCGCGGCCGGCTGTACGACTTCCACCAGCTGACCGGCACCGCGGACTTCCAGCTGGACCGGGCGGTGGAGCTGCTGCGCCGGGCCGGCCACCCGCGGTGGGCGGACAGGATCCAGGCCGAGATCCTGGGCCGGAACGTCATTCCCGGCCACTGGACGTTCCAGATCGTCGAGGCGTACGACCGCACGTACTACCAGCCGTTCAAGGAGCTGGAGGGCCGTGTGGTGCAGGAGCTCGCCGGCGGACGCGGCCATCTGTACGAGGCGGAGCTGAAGGAGGTCCGCCGCACCCGGGGCCATCCCCACCACACGGCGCGTCCCGGCGCCGGGGAGGAGTGATGCCGTGTCCGGGGGCCGGGCCGCCCGGGACGCGGCGGACGGCAGGTCCGTACCAGGCTGGGGGGCCCGACGGCGGCGGGAACGCGGTCCGCCGGAACGGAGGAGTGCCCCCATGCGTGACAGTCCCCTGAAGGACCGGACGGTCGTGGTGACCGGCGCCGCCCGCGGCGTGGGCGCCGCGCTCGCCCTGGAGGTCGCCCGGCGGGGGGCGGCCGTGGCGCTGCTGGGCCACGAGAAGGCCCTGCTGGACGAGGTCGCCGGCCGGATGACCGCCCGCCGTCTCACCGTCGAGGTCGACGTGACGGATCCGCGGCGGCTGGCCTCGGCGGCCGAGGAGGTGCGCCGCCGGCTGGGGCCGGCCGCGGCCGTGGTCGCCAACGCGGGCATCGCGGAGGGCGGGCCGTTCGCCTCCTCGGACCCCGTCTCCTGGCGCCGGGTGATCGACGTGAACCTCACGGGCAGCGCGCAGACCGCGCGGGTCTTCCTGCCCGACCTCTTCGCCACGGCCGGCTACTACCTGCAGGTCGCCTCGCTGGCGTCGATCGGTTCGGCGCCGCTGATGAGCGCCTACTGCGCGTCCAAGGCGGGTGTGGAGGCGTTCGCGCACGCGCTGCGGGCGGAGGTCGCCCACCGCGGTGTCGGCGTCGGCATCGCCTACCTGAACTGGACGGACACCGAGATGGTGCGCGACGCTGACCGGTACGCGGTGCTGCGCGAGCTGCGCCGCCACATGCCGCCGCCCGCCCGCCGGGTGTACCCCGCCGAAGTGGTCGCCCGGCGGCTGGCCGACGGTCTGGAGCGGCGCCGTGTCGCCGTGTACGCGCCGGGCTGGCTGCGGCTGACGCAGCCGGTCCGCGCGGCCCTCCCCCCGCTGGTGCTGCGCCTGGCGCGCCGCGAACTGCCGCGTCTGGAGGCCGGCGAGCCGTTCGACGCGACGGGCCTGCTGGGCGCCGGGGGGCTGGCCGACCGGGCGGTGTGGCGATAGGACGAGCCGACGAGGAGGACGTTCGTGCAGACGTTCCTGCCGCATCCCGATTTCCGCCGGACGGCGCTGCTCCTGGACCGCCGCCGGCTCGGCAAGCAGCGCGTGGAGGCGTTGCAGGTGCTGCGCGGTCTGACCGTGCCCGGTTACGGATGGCGCAGGCATCCGGCCGTGCGCATGTGGACCGGGTACGAGGAGGCGCTGGTCCGGTACGGACTGGAGATCTGCCGCGTCTGGCGGGAGCAGGGCCACCAGGACAGCTGTGCGGCCTCGCTCGTCGCCGGGTTCGCCGCCTGCCGGCCCAGGACCCCGGTGCGCGGGCAGTCCGCGCTCGCCGAGGCCGGCGAGCTGCCGCCCTGGCTCGGCGACGAGGCGTTCCACCGCAGCCACCAGTCGGCGCTGGTGCGCAAGGACCCGCAGACGTACGCCGACGAGTTCCCCGGCGTCCCGGACGACCTGCCCTACGTGTGGCCCGGCTCGGACCGGGACACCGGCGCCCCGTACGAGCGGCGCTGACGCAGACCGACGGGGATCGGCGGCGAGGCACAGCGGTCGGCTCGGGCGCGGGGACCGGCGGAAGCCGACGGTCGTGAGCCCGTGTCTGCCGGGTACCCGGCGCCCGGGAGCCGGCCGGGGCCGCTCGCGGCGCCGCGGGCTCCCGGGAACGGGCTCACAGAACGGAGGCACGCGCATGAGCACGGTCAAGGAAACAGTGGAAGTCGACGTCCCCCTCCACACCGCTTACAACCAGTGGACGCAGTTCGAGGAGTTCCCGCACTTCATGGAAGGCGTCGAACAGGTCACGCAGATCGACGACCGGCACAACCACTGGACCACCAAGATCGGTGGAGTGCGCCGGGAGTTCGACACCGAGATCGTCGACCAGCTTCCCGACGAGCGCATCTCCTGGCGCACCACCAGCGGCGACGCCCACCAGAAGGGCATGGTCCGCTTCGAGCCGGTGGACGACGCCCACACCCGGGTCGAGCTGGTGATGGACATCGAGCCCCGTGGGCCGGTGGAGAAGGTGGCGGACCTGATGGGCACCATCGACCGGCGCGTCAAGGGCGACATGCGGCGGTTCAAGCAGTACGTGGAGGAGCGCGGCGGGGAGTCCGGTGCGTGGCGTGGCCGTATCCGGCCCGGTGACGACGGGACTTCCCCCCTCTGAGGCGGGGCCCCCACTGAGGCGGGGGCACGCAGCCGGCTGACGCAGGGCGCCCGCACCGGGGCGCGGCGGCACGGCCGCGGCGGGGCAGCGGCGACGGCCACGAGGCCGTCCCCGCCCCGCCGCGCGCCGTGCCGCACGCGTGTGCGGGCCGCGCGTGCGCGTCGCCGTCGGTGACGGCCGGTCTCCCGGCGGCGATCTCGTGTCCCGCGGCGGTCGAGGTGTCGTGGCCGACCCCGCCGGCCGTTTCCGCCGGGGCGGTGTCCTGGTGAGGGCAGCGGCGATGCCGGCCCGCTACCGTTCGACGGGGCGCTGTCCGCCGCGAGGGAGCCGGTACACCACGCTCGGACGCAGCGGACCGGGCGGCACGGTCGGGTCGTCGAAGTCGTCGGCCGGATCGCGGCTCATGCCGATGCGGCGCATCACAGCACGAGACCGGAGGTTGGCGGCCGTGGTGACCGCGAGGATCTCCGGCAGCGCCAGGGAGCCGAATCCGAAGGCCACCGCCGCCCGGGCCGCCTCGGTCGCATAGCCGTGCCCCCAGGCCGAGCGGGCCAGGCGCCAGCCTGCCTCCACGCCCGTGAACGGCATGGCGTCCTCCACCGGATCCAGGCCGGTGAACCCGATGAACTCGCCGGTGCGGACCACCTCGACCGCCCACCAACCCCAGCCCCGCCGGTCGATCTCCGCCTGGAAGCGGGCCACGGTCGCGTCGCTCTGCTCGCGGGTGGGTATCCCCGGCAAGTATCTGCGCACTTCCGGATCGGTGTTCATCGCAGCCCACGGGGCGAGGTCGGTCTCCCGCCACGCGCGGAGCAGCAGCCGTTCGGTTCTCATCTCGGACATCACGCCAACCTACGCCCGTGAGGCAGCATTTGACGGCTAGTCACAGCGGGAGAGAATGCACTTGCACTGCCCCCGCGAGTGATGGTGCGTCAGAGCGTCAGATCAGTCACGCACAGCGCCGTTGACGTCGACAAGTGAACGCCGGGTGGCGGGTGCGCGCCCCGCCGCGCGGTGCGGCGCTTCATCGGGCGTGTGCTCAACTCGCTTGGCGCGTCGACCCGTTCACCTCTTGACGGTGTTGGTTTAGACCTTCTACGGTCCCTGGGTGTCGGGTGGGCCCCCGCAGTCGGTGCTGCCGGGCGGGCCCCCTCTCACACAGCGACCGAAAGGTGTGATCTTCTCCCGATGCACGTCCAACCCCCCACACGTTCCATCCTGTTCCGGACCGCACTCACCGCAGCCGTCGTCATGTCGGCCGGTCTGTTCGTCTCCTCCCCCGCGCAGGCCGCCGACCAGTGCTGGGCCACGCACTACGGCCCCCAGCCGGCCGGCGCCCTGACCGCCAGCGGCGAGGTCTTCGACAACAACGCCGACACCGCGGCCACCTCGCTCAGCCGTCAGCCGCAACTCCCCTTCGGGACGCGTGTGCTGGTGACCAACGTCGCCAACGGCAAGTCGCTGGTGGTCCGCATCAACGACCGGGGCACCTTCCAGCAGACCCCGCAGGAACCGAAGTGCCTCGACCTGACCGACGGCGCCTTCGGCAGGCTCGGCGGAAGCCTGAACCCGGACGCCGGGCACATCGTCGTCACGCAGACCGTGCTCGGCTGACACCGGCCGCAACTCCCCGCGACCGCATCGCGGCCGCATCCGTGAACTGGAGCGATACTCCTCATGCGAACCCCCACGACCAAGCGATCGATCCGCGCGCGCATACGCCCGGGACGGTTCGCCGCCGCCCTCGCCGCGTCCTTCGCCGTGCTGTGCGCCGTCACGCCCGCGCAGGCCGCGGACGGGCAGATCACGGCACCGTCCAGCGCCACGACAGCGGCTGCGCCGGCGGGCGGAAGCGCCGTCACCGCGGCGGCCGGATTCGTCGTCTCCGAGGCGCAGTTCAACCAGATGTTCCCGAACCGGAACGGCTTCTACACCTACAGCGGCCTCACCGCGGCCCTGAGCGCCTACCCCGGCTTCGCGAACACCGGCGACGACGCCACGAAGAAGCGGGAAGCCGCGGCGTTCCTGGCCAACGTCAG
>NZ_JBEXTB010000035.1:0-73110 GCF_040613915.1 Streptomyces sp. NPDC006193 | reverse complement strand
CAGGAACCCGGCCCAGGTGCAGAGCCGCGTCGACGCCTACCGCAGGTTCGCCCAGATCCTCGGCGTCGACCCCGGCGGCAACCTGTACTGCTGACGGCGGCCCCGCCGGGCGCGTGCGGAAGGCCATGACCCTCACCAGGGCCAAGGGCTTTCCGCATGCGCCCCGGCGCCCCCACATGAGCTGCTCGCCACCAGCCTGAGACGCGCCGTCGCGGCCGTGACCCCAGCCCGCTGCCACGGCACCCCGTGGTCACTCTGCAGCTGGTCACCCCGCAGCGCCGTCACTTGGACCCTTCAGGTGGTCTGCCACCGGATTGCCGCCTCATCGTTTCGCCAGACGTCGAAATGATGAGGCATCCTGGCATCATGGACGACACACCTGCTCCGGGACCGGCGGCCGCCCCCGCTCCCGCCGCGCGGCTTGCCTCTTTCGCCGCGGCCCTGGCCGACGAGACGCGGGCCGCGATCTGCATGACCTTGCTGGAAGGGCGCGCCTGGACGGCGGGAGAGCTGGCCCGCGCCACCGGGGTCGCCCCCTCCACCGTCAGCGGGCATCTGACCCGGCTCCTCGACGCGGGCGTGTGCGTGACGGAGCGGCAGGGGCGGCACAGCTATGTGCGCATCGCCGATGCCGCCACCGCCCGAGTGGTCGACGAACTGGCCTCACACGCCGTCCCGGGCCGCGATGCGGCCCACGCCGTGCCGGTGGTCGCCGCACCGGACCCGCTGGCGCGTGCCCGCACCTGCTACGACCACTTCGCGGGGAGGTTCGGCATGGCGGTGACGGACGCCATGGCGGACCGGGGCCTGCTGCGCACGGAGGGTGTCTTCGAACTCACTCGGGCCGGCTTCGCCTGGTGCGAGGAGGCGGGGGTCGACGTGACGGCGGCGGGGCGCAGGCCGCCGGCGAGTTCCTGCCTGGACTGGACCGAACGCCGACGCCACCTGGGCGGCCTGGTCGGAGCGGGGTTGTGCGCGCGGGCCCTGGCCGAGGCCTGGGTGGTGCGTCCCCAGGGCGGCGGACGGGCCCTGCTGGTGACGCGGGCGGGAGAGGCGGCCTTCGGCGAACTCCTGGGCCTCACCGCGAAGGCATGGGACTAGCGGGCCGCACGGCGGCGCGGACGATGCCCGAAGCTCGGGACAATAGTTCGGTGAACACCGAAGCGTTCCGGTGTAGGGTCAGCAGGCATGACCACCCGTCCGCGTGCCCTTCCCCCTGCCCTGCTGACCGGAGCGGCCGTCTGCTTCACCGTGTTCGCCTGGGCGTCCGCATTCGTCTCCATCCGCACCGCGGCAGCCGCCTACTCCCCGGGGGCCCTCGCCCTCGGCAGACTGCTCGCCGCCTCACTCGTCCTGGTGACGCTGCTGCTCCTGCGCCGTGAAGGCCTCCCCCCGCGCGGCGCCCGAAAAGGCATCCTGTTGTCCGGGCTCGTATGGTTCGCCGGCTACACGGTCGCGCTCAACCAGGGTGAACGCCTCGTCGACGCGGGGACCGCGTCCCTGCTGGTCAACACCGGGCCGATCCTCATGGCGCTGCTCGCCGCGCGCCTGCTGGGCGAGGGCCTGCCACCGCGGCTGCTGACGGGCACAGCGGTCTCGTTCGCCGGCGCCGTGGTCGTCGGGCTGTCGATGTCGTCCGACAGCGGCGGTCCGACGTCGGTGCTCGGGGTGGCGCTGTGCCTGCTCGCGGCGGTGGCCTACGCGACGGGGGTGATCGCGCAGAAGCCCGCGCTCTCCCACGGGACACCGCTGCAGATCACCACGTACAGCTGCCTCACCGGGACCGTGGCGTGCCTGCCGTTCACCGGAGAACTGGTCGCCGGCATCCCCCGGGCCCCGCTCTCCGCCACCCTCAACATGATGTATCTGGGGGTGGTCCCCACCGCTCTCGCCTTCACCACCTGGACCTACGCGCTCGCCCGGATGCCGGCAGGCAGACTCGGCGCGACCACCTACGCCGTACCGGCCATCGTCGTCCTGCTGAGCTGGCTGCTCCTGGGCGAAGTCCCGGCCTGGCTGACCCTGCTGGGCGGCCTGCTGTGCCTGACCGGGGTGGCCGTCTCCCGCTACCGTCCCCGGCAGCGGAAGGACGCGGCGGTACGAGCGGGCGCGCCCGTGCCCCGACCCGCCGACCGACAAGGGCGGTAGCACTCTCGCGCACGCCCCGCCCGGATGCCGCGGCGAACCCGCGGCGAACCGAATGGCATCCGCCGGGCCGGGCCCCGGGTGTGCACCCTGTCGCGGCGGCTGCCGGGGGCTCACCCGGGGCGGGGCGGGCTCAGGAGGCCAGTGAGTCGAGGGCCTCGGCGATGGGACGGCCGCCGCCGGTCACCTCGAAGGCGCGGCGGACGGTGGCCGGGTGGTCCAGCGAGGAGACCAGGACGGTCGCCAGGTCCTCACGGCTCAGGGACCCCTCCTCCACCTCGTCACCGACGGTGATCCGGTCGCCGGGGGCGTTGTCGTTCAGCCACGGCGGCCGGACGATCGTCCACTTGAGTTCCGACTTCTCCAGGTGGGTGTCCGCGGCCAGCTTGGCGTGGCCGGTGTCGCGGAGGTAGCCGGGCAGTCGGCTGGGGTCGGCGGTGCCCCACATCGACAGCTGCACCCAGCGCCGCACCCCGGCGGCCACCGCCGCGTCGACGGCGGCGACGACGCCCCGGTGGTCGATCAGCTCGGCCTGCCGCTTGTCCATGCTGCGCGTGGCGGCCGTGTTGATCACCGCGTCCGTGCCGGCGAACGCGTCGGCCAGGGCGGCGCCGGGTGCGGCGAGGTCCACGACGGCGGTCGCGACGTCAGCGCCGAACAGCTTCTCGGCCCGCGCGGCGTCGCGCACCGCCGCACGGACCGTGTGCCCGTCGGCGAGCAGCCGCTTGACGACGCGCCGGCCCGTGGCGCCGGTGGCCCCGAGGACAGTGACGTTCATGTGTGTCTCCTGGTTGACGGACTTCGTTCAGATGTTGACGGTGGCCATACGGGGCGGGTCGTACCGCTCGCCCGCGACGGCCGCGGCCGGTACGGCCGCCTCGATCGCGGCCAGCTGTTCCCCGGTGAGCTCCAGCTCCAGCGCCCGGAGGTTCTCGTCGAGGTAGGCGCGCCGCTTGGTGCCCGGGATCGGCACGACGTCGGCGCCCCGGGCCAGCAGCCAGGCCAGGGACAGCTGCGCGGCCGTCACGCCGTGGTCCGCGGCCAGCTTCCGCAGCGTGTCCACGAGCGCGAGATTGGCGTCCAGGTTCTCCCGGCTGAAGCGCGGCGACAGATGCCGCACGTCATGGGACGGCAGTGCGCCGGTGTCCGTGATGCGGCCGGTGAGCAGGCCGCGGCCCATCGGGCTGTAGGCCACCAGCCCGATGCCGAGTTCCCGCAGGGTGGGCAGCAGGGCGTCCTCGATGTCGCGGGTGAACAGCGAGTACTCGTACTGTCCCGCGGTGATCGGGTGGACGGCGTGCGCCCGGCGGACCGTGTCGGGGGCCGCCTCGGAGATGCCGAGGTGCCGCACCTTGCCGGCCGCGACCAGTTCGGACAGGGCGCCCCAGGTCTCCTCGACGGGCACCTCGGGGTCGACCCGGTGCTGGTAGTACAGGTCGATGTGGTCGACGCCCAGCCGGAGCAGTGACGCGTCGCAGGCCGCCCGCACGTACTCGGGGCGGCCGTTGATGCCCTTGAGCGTGCCGTCCGGCAGCCGTTCGATACCGAACTTGGTGGCGACGACGACCTCGTCCCGGCGGCCGGCCACGGCCCTGCCGACGAGGCGTTCGTTGGTGAACGGGCCGTACATGTCGGCGGTGTCCAGCAGCGTCACGCCGTTGTCCAGCGCGCGCCGGATCGTCGCCAGGGACTCCGTGTCGTCGGGCACACCGTAGTGGTCGCTCATGCCCATGCAGCCGAGGCCGAGGGCGGAGACCTCCAGTCCGGCGAGGAATCGGCGTTCCATGTGTTCTCTCCCGTGTTCTGCGCAGTGATTCCCTTCCGGGGACGGCCGCCCGCGCTCAGTAGCGGCGCAGGACGAAACCGTCCCGGGTCTGTGCGCCGCCGCTGCCGAACAGGACGTTGAGGTTGCTGCTGAGCACGTAGCCGCCGGACGGGGTGATGGCCACGGTCGTGGGCGCCGCGTCGGACGACGCCTGGGCGCTCAGGGTGCGGCCGGTGCGCCACCCGTCGTCCGAGCGGAGCCGGAAGACCCCGTCGATGCCGGTGGAGCGGATGGTGTTGGTCGCCGCCCAGAGGGTGCCGTCCGGGGCGAGGGCCATGCCGTCCGCACCGGGGATCCGCTGCTGGAGGTCGACCTCGCGGAAGTCCTGGGGCCGGTCCAGCGGGATCCGGAAGATCGCCCCCGTGTCGTAGCGCACCACCAGCAGGTAGCCGTCGGGGTGGTAGACGATGCCGTTCACACCGACGTTGGGCATGCCGTTCTCGTCCGTGCCGGCGTCCAGCGCCGGGTCGTACAGGAACGTCGACTTCTGGCCCGACGGCGTGACCTTGAAGATGTGGCCGGAGAAGGAGTCCGTGACGTAGGCGTTGCCGCGGGGGTCCAGGGCGATGTCGTTGGCGAGGTGCAGACCGGGCGCCTCGCCGAGGTCGACGCGCTTCTGCAGCTTCCCGGTCCGCAGGTCGTAGACGGCCAGCCCCGCGTGGCGTCCGCGGGTCTCGGGGGTGGAGCCGACGCTGAGCAGGGCGTCCGGGCCCGCGTAGACGTCGTCGTAGGTGACGAGGAGGCGGTTGCGGGGCACGTCGACGCGGATCGCGCCGGTCGCTATCAGCTCGGGGTCGTCGATCAGCGTGCGGGGCGTGCCGTCGGCGCCGACCACGGACACGGTGCCGTAGCGGATGGAGCCGATGAGGAAGGCGGAGCGCGTCGGGTCCCATGTGACGCCCTCGGGGTGGATGGCCGTGCCCGTTCCGTTGATCACGGACGGCAGCGCCGCGTCGGCCGCGGCCGGTCTGGTGCCGTCCGCGCCGGCCGAGACGGGCAGAGCGAGGGCCGTCGAGGGCAGCAGGGCGGTGGAGAGGACGAGGGCGGCGGGCACGAGCGCCCGGTGCAGGCGCCGAAGTCCGTTGACCATGGAAGTACCTTTCCGGTAGCGGGGTCGCTGAGACGGTGTGGGGGGACCCGGGTGGACGGCGTACGCGCCGCGTCCAGGAATCACCCGGAGGAGGGCAGGGCGGCGGGAATGCGGGAATCACCCGGATGGGAGAGGCTGTAGGCCGGACTCAGGAAGCGCGGTGCATTTCTCCGGTGAACAGCCGGCCCGCGGCGACGACCGGGGAATGGACGAAAGAGTGATTCCCCGCCTTGTCCGACAGTATCGCCTGGTGCAGCGTCTGGAGTTCCGTGGAGGGGTCGAGTCCGAGTTCTTCCCGCAGCAGGCTCCGCATATCGTGATAGGCGTGCAGGGCGTCGCCCCGCCGGCCGCTGCGGTAAAGCGCCGTGATGAGCTGTCCGTGCAGCCATTCGTTGAGCGGATGGCAGGCGACCAGCTTCTTCAGTTCGGCGGCGATCTGGGAGTGCAGGCCCATGCGCATATCGGCGTCTATGCGCAGCTGGAGGGTCCGCATGTGCAGCTCCTCGAGGTGCCGCACGTGCTGGGTGAGCACCGGGCCGCTGGCCACATCGGTCAGCGGATCGCCGCGCCACAGCGCCAGAGCCTGCCTGACCAGGCGTGAACCCTCCGCAAGGTCACCGCGATCGAGCAGCGCCTCGCCCTGGCGGGCCAGTCGCTGGAAGTTCTCCGCGTCCACCTGCTCGGGCAGTGCCCGCAGGATGTAGCCGGTCGACCAGGTCTCGATCGGGTCGTGCGCTGTTCGCTCGCCGAGCGCCTCGCGCAGCATTTTTCTCAGGTGGTACACATGCGTTCTCACCGTGGAGAGTGCCGTCTTCGGAGGTTCCTTGCCCCAGAGTTCGTCCACCAGTGTGCCGTGTGACACCACCGCTCCGGGCTGGAGCACCAGAAGACTCAGTAGTTGACGGACTTTCGGGCCCCGCGGCACGGTGATCGTCTCAGTGTTCCAGGTGAGGGTCAGCGGGCCGAGAATATTGAACCGAAGCACTGGGATCCTTGAGTTCGCGCTCACTCCAACAACCTTTCGGCAAAAGGCTCACACACGTGAAGGGCGCTTTCAAGGGAGTACAACGAAGGTTGACCCCGTGTACCGGCTCTTCACCATTGCTTTTCCGTGGCGTCGGTGTGTGAATTCCGCCACGCCGGTGCGGGCGCAACGCTGTGCACGCGGAAAGAGAGCGAAATCCGCGGGAGCGAGCGCGTTCGCCGCCCGGGCCCCGGGCACCGGGCGGCGAACGAGTGGGGGAGGGCCGGCCTCTCCGGCGGTGCCGGCCCTCGGAGGGTGCGGTCGGCCGTCGGACGGTGCGGTCGCCCGTCGGACGGGGCCAGACGGGGTGACCGGCCGTCGGACGGTGGCGCGGACGGGGTGTCCGGCCGTCAGACGGTGGCGTCCTTCTTCGACGCGGCCGGGGCTTCGCCGCGCTCCGCGGCCGGGGCCTCGGCGCGCTCGCCCTCCGCCGTGTCCTGACCGGTGTCGTCCGCACGGTCGGTGAGGATGCGGTGCAGCACCGCGGCGCTGACGACGCAGATGGCGGCGGCGCACCACAGGACGATCCGGAAGCCCTCCGTGTACCCGGTGCGCAGGAAGTCCGCGAACTCGCCGCGCAGACCGGCGGCCACCTGCCGGACCGGGCCGTCGACGTCGCCGCTGGTGACGCTGTCGGCGACCTCGCGGGTGCGCAGGCCGGCCTCGGCCCCGAAGCGGGCCAGCCCGCCGGAGATGCGGCTCTGGACGAGGGAGACCAGCGCGGCCACCATGCCCGCCACGGCGACGGCTTCGCTGGCGAGCCGGATGGTGTTGAACATGCCGCTGGCCATGCCGACCTTGGTGGGCGGGACGGTGCTGACCGCCGCGCCGTCCATCAGGCCGTAGATGAGGCCGATGCCGATGCCGACCACGAGCAGCGGACCGGCCAGGGCGAGCAGTCCGATGCCCGGGTGGACCACCGTCAGCCAGGCGCACCCGGCGGCCACCAGCACCAGGCTGGAGCTGAGAACGGTGCGCATGGCGACCCCGGCCTGCACCAGGCGCCCGGCGACCAGCGGGAAGACCAGCACCGGAACGGTCAGCAGCAGCATGGTCACGCCCGCTTCGCCGTCGCTCTGCCCATCGGCGCCGACGAGGTAGGAGGGCAGCAGCACCATCAGGCCGACGAAGCCGAAGGAGACCGCGGTGGCGAGCAGGTTGACGGCCATGAAGCGCGGTTCACGGAACAGGCTCAGGTCGAACATCGGCATCCGCTGGCGCCGCTCCACCGCGACGAAGGCGGCGAGGAACAGGACGCAGCCGAGGAAGAGCCCCAGCACCTGCGGGCTGCCCCAGCCCCACTGCGGGCCCTCGATGACGCCGAGGGTGAAGAGGAACAGGCCGACGGTGAAGGTGATCGTGCCGGGCCAGTCCACGGAGTTGGCCTCCGGGTCCTTGGACTCCTGCACGAGCCGGAAGCCGAACAGGGAGAGCGCCGTGATGACCACGTGGATCCAGAACACCGAACGCCAGCCGAGCGCCGACGCGAGCAGGCCGGAGGTCGTCGGGCCGAGCGCGAGGCCCGCGCCGATGGTGACCCCGACGTAGGCGAACGCCTTGGTCCGGGCGGCGCCCTGGTACATGTTCGCCATCACCGACACGCCGGCGGTCATGATGCAGGCCGCGGCCACACCCGAGACACCCCGCGCCACGTCGAGGACGACGACGTGCGGAGCGAGGGCGCCGACCAGCGACGAGAAGCCGTACAGGGCGACACCGAAGGCGAAGACCCGCTTGCGGCCGATGCGGTCGGCGATGGAACCCGCGGCCATCATGCAGCTGGCGGCCATCACGTTGTAGGAGTTGACCACCCACTGCAGGGGGACGACTCCGGCGTCGAGGTCGCGGCCGATCGCCGGCAGCGCTACCGGGGGGCTGCTGAGGCCGTAGGGAACGATGAAGACGGCCAGGCACAGGGCGAAGAGGGTGAGTCCGGCCCGTGGAGGCGCTTCACGGGCGGTGACGGCAGTCATCGGACTGCTGCTCCTTCCGAGGTGAGATGCGAGGTGGGATCCGGGGCGAGAACCGGGGTGGGAGCCTGGGCGGGTTGCGCCGGGCGGCCGAGCCGCGGAAGCGGCCCCGCCGCCCGGGCGCGCATCCCGGTCAGCGGTCGCGCGCCGGGAGGTCGCGCAGCCACTGCGACAGGGTCCGGAGGAAGCGGTTGTCCTCCCAGCGGGCGTACACCACGTCCTGGTGGGTCAGCGCCGTGTCGGAGTACAGCGCCAGTTCGGGGATCCGGCTGCCGGCGGCGACCGAGGCGGCCGCCTGTCCGGTGGTGCCGTTGGTCAGGCCCGACTGGAAGGCGTACAGCGGGATGTCGATGCCGGCGGTGTGGGCCAGCCGCAGGCCGAGCCGCCGGGTGACGTCCGTCTCGGTGAAGGGCAGGGCCGCGACGTAGTCGAGCAGCACCCGGTTGAGCGTGTACCACAGCCAGGCGCCGGGCTGCGGGCCGGCGAACGCCTCGGCGATCGTGGCCAGGCGGGTGGGGCCGCCGTCGCTCCAGACGCCGCTGTCCTCCAGCGCGCCGGCCCGCACCGAGAACGAGGGGTGGGCGCGCTCGGCGTCGAACAGCCAGCCCAGCAGGCCCGCGTTGGTCAGCTTGCGGTCGGTGCGGACCGCCTCGGGCAGCCGGTCGGCGAGCACGGCCGGGGCCTGCGGATCCGCCAGGGCGTGCTGGGCCGCCAGCTGGAACCAGACGGCGGCGTCCTCGGGACGGGTGCCCAGACCGACCGTGGTGCTGGTGAAGTCCTCGAAGACCGCGCCCTCCTCGATCTGCGCGAGCCAGCCCTCGGCGGCGGCCAGCGGCAGGTCGAACTCCATGCCGGCGCCCGCGAAGGCGTTGAGCACACCGCCGTCGACGACGGCCAGGCCCGCCAGGTCGCGGTGGCCGGGGGTGCCGTCGAAGTCCCAGGCGGCGTACGACAGCGCGGCGGTCGCGCCCACCGACACACCGCCGAGGACGACCTCCCGACGCCCGCCGTCCGAGGCGGCCTCGACCACGCGGCGCAGGTCCTCCACGAGCACGCCGAGGCCCCACTGCGCCGCGTACAGGTGGTCCTTGGACTCGCAGGCCCGGTACCGGCCGCCCAGGTAGTACTCGGTGGCCTCCTCGGGGCTGCGCGAGAAGCCGGAGAGGTCCGCGAGGTTCTGCTCGCGGCGGTCCACCGCCCACACCTGGAGGTCGTCGGCGGCCTTGGCCAGGCAGCGCGCGGTGTGCTTGAAGACCGCGGCGCCGCCCTCACGGCCGCCCACCAGCACGAGGACGCGCCGGGCGTCGGGGCGGCCGATCTTGAGGACGCCGACCTTCTGCAGCTCCGCGGGGCCGCTCGCGGTGACCCCGTCGTGAAACTCGTACGTCTCCATCCAGTCCTGCTGGTCGTGCGACACGAGATCCACACTCCTTGTTGGTTGCAAGTACGTCTCTAGTCGGCACATGACTGTAGTCGAAACTCGTGAAGATGCAACACTGAGGTTGCAACTATTCACGTACTTGCTACTCGGGTGTAGGTTGCTAGAGTCAGTAGAACGCCGAGACCAGGGAAGAAAGGCGGGCACCGTGCCGGACACCACCAAAGAGCGGCCGCTGCGTGCGGACTCCGAGCGCACGGTCCGGCTGATCCTGGAGACCGCGGAGCGCGTGCTGAGCGAGGACCCCGGTGCGAGCCTGGGGCAGATCGCGGCCGCCGCCGGCGTGGCCCGTACCACCGTGCACCGGCGGTTCCTCTCGCGCGAGGCCCTGCTGGACGCGATGGCCTCGCACGCCTTCCGGCAGGTCGAGGAGGCCATCGACGCGGGGCGGCCGGAGACCGCGCCGCCGATGGTGGCGCTCCACCAGGTCACCGCGAACGTGATCGAGGCCAAGAGCAGCTGGCGGTTCGCCGTCCACCAGCCCCAGCTGCGCGACCCCGAGGCCGTCGCCGCCCACGACCGCATCTTCGCCAAGGGCATGAAGCTGCTCGAACGGGCCCGGGACGCGGAGCTGCTGCGTCCCGGCGCGGACCTGCTGTGGGCGCAGCGCGTCTATCACGCGCTGATCGAGCAGGCGATCCAGGAGCGTGCGGCCAGCGGCATCGACCCGGACGCGCTCGCCGCGGCCGTCGTGGACACGCTGCTGAGCGGCGTGGGGCCGCTGAAGCGGTAGCGGTCCGCCGCCGTCCGGGGGCGGCGGCGGGCGTCGGCGCGGCCGGGAGGGCCGGCGGCGCAGCCCGGCCCGCGGGGCGCGGGGCGTCAGGGCCGGGGAGGGGGAGGAGGGGCAGGACGCGGCCGGTCCGCGGCCTGCGGGAGGCCGGAGCGCCTGGCGCGCCCGGTGTGCGGCATCCGGCGAACACCCGGCGCATCCGGTGCGCGGGAACGCCGTGTGGGCGGCACCGAGTGCGGTGCCGCCCACACGTTCGAGGGGGAAGACGGAGGGAGGGGCGTCCCGGTCAGGCGCGCGGCGCCGGCTTGGGCGCGCCCTCCAGCGGCTTGTCCCACGCGCCGAGCTGACGCATCAGCTCCAGGTCGTCCCGGACCGCCCAGTGCTCGACGACCTTGCCGTCGGCGATCCGGTAGATGTGGATGTGCTGGACCCGGACCTTCTTGCCGGTCGCGGGGATCCCCATGAAGTCCTTGACCTGGCGACCCGAGAAGATCACCCGCAGCGCCGCCTTGTCGCCCTTGGCGAACGAGTCGACGATCTCCCAGCGGGCGCCCTCCCAGACGCTGCGCATCCACCGGGCGGTGTTGGCGTACGCCTCCGGGCCGCGCGGCGCCCCCTCCGGGGCCTCCCAGTCGATGAAGTCCTCGGCCACCAGCCGGTGCGCGGCCTCCTCGTCGCCGTCGTTGAAGATCAGCCCCATGTCCACGGCGATCTGCCGGACGTCCTCATCCGTCAGGGCCTGGGTCGTCACGATCTGCTCCTCTTGTTCGTTCGGTCAGCTGTGTGATTGCGATTGCGGTGGTTCGTGTGGGTGGTGCGGTGCGCGGTGCGCGGAGTGCGCACCGGGGCGCTACTGGCCCATGGCCAGACCGCCCCCGACGGGAACGGCGGCCCCGGTGACGTACGAGGCGCCGTCGCTCGCCAGGAAGCGGACGACCTCGGCGACCTCCTCGGGGGTCCCGGTGCGGCGCAGCGGGGTCTGGCTGAGCAGCTGGTCCCGCCGCTTGTCGGTGACGTCGCGGATCATGTCGGTCTCGATGAGGCCGGGGGTGACCATGTTGACGGTGATGCCCCGCGACCCCAGTTCCCAGGCGAGCGAGCGGGTCAGCCCCAGCATCCCGGCCTTCGACGCGGCGTAGTTGGTCTGGCCGGGCGAACCGAGGAAGCCCATCACGGACGACATGAAGACGATCCGGCCCCGCCGGGCGCTGATCATCGACCGGGCGACCAGGCGGGCCATGCGGAACGCCCCCACCAGGTTGGTCTGCAGCACGTCCTCGAAGTCGTCGTCCCGCATCACCGGGGCCAGTCCGTCCCGGGTGATGCCGGCGTTGGCGACGAGCACCTCGACGGGTCCGTACTGGGCTTCGACCTCGGACACGGCGCGCTCGGCGGAGTCGCGGTCGGTCACGTCGCAGCGCACGGCGAAGAGCCCTTCGGGCGGCTCCCCGGTGCGGTGGGTGACGGCGACCTTGTCGCCGTCCGCGCTGAACGCGCGCGCCACGGCGAGCCCGATCCCCCGGTTCCCGCCGGTGATCAGAACGGTTCTCGACACGATGGTCTCCTGTCGTTGGGGCACGTGATGGAAGGCGGTCTGCCGCAGCGGCCCGCCGGTTCAGACACCGGAGGGCAGGGCCAGCAGCGGACGCAGCCGGGCCGCCGCCTGCTCGGCGTCGGTGAAGTGGACGGCCCGCCAGCCGGCCGCCTCGGCGCCCGCGCAGTTGGCCGCGGAGTCGTCGATCAGCACACAGGACTCCGCGGGCACCCCCGCGGCCTCCGCGGCGATCTCGAAGATCCGCCGCTCGGGCTTGCGGGAGCCGACCTCGAACGACAGGACCAACGCGTCGAAGAGGCCGTCCGGTTCGATCATGCGGCGCCACTGCCGGTCCCAGGCCGGCGGCATGTTCGACAGCATGCCGACGAACACGCCCCCGTCGTGCAGCTCGCGCAGGAAGCGCAGCCACGCGTCGTTGGTCCGCCGCCCCCGGAACCACCGCTCGCCGAAGCCGGACAGGTCGGCCTCCACCCCGGTGTCCCGGGCGAGTTCGGCCGCCATGCGCCGGGCCCACTCCTCCTCGCTGATCAGCGGAGTGTCCAGCGGGGCCATGACGTCACCGCCGAAGGGCCGGGCCACCTCGGCCATCGCCCGGCGGAACGCCTCGGCGGGCAGCCCCTCCCGGGCGCAGAAGTCCTCCAGGTCGCGGTCGATGGGCGGGGTCAGCACGCCCCCGAAGTCGCTCCAGACCGCCCGTACGGCGGCGGGCTTCGCGGTCATGCCCCCTCCTCGCCGGCCGCGGGGCCGAAGTCCAGTTCCGTCTCGGCCACCGTCGCCCCGTTCTGCCGGAACTCCACGAGCAGGCCGCACGGCGGCGTCGGAGCACCGGCGCCGGGCCGGTCCGCGCGGGCCGTGGCCGTGACGGAGCTGTCCAGCTCGACGAAGCGCGTGAAGCGCGCCGTGCACGCGGCCACCGGTGCGGTCACCGGCACGCCCGCCAGATGGGCCAGCTGCCGCGCCGCCTCCACCAGCACCATGGCCGGGATGTGGTCGTAGGAGTGGTCGAACAGGCTGCGGTTCTCCCAGCGCGGCTCGACCGGCGCGGACACGGCCGCGCCCTCGCGCACCGGCTCGCCCAGCACGACGTTGAGCGGATTGCGCCGTCCCACGGCGGCGGCGTCAGCGGGCCGGCCGGCCGTGGTGGTGTCCAGGTCCTCGGTGACCGGGGGAGTGGACCTGCGCTGGAGGAAACGGAGCTTGCGGTAGTCCTCGCCCGCCGCGGTGCTGGTGTCGATGCCGATCCGCGCGGCCTGCCGTCCGGCCAGGCTCAGGGTCACGTCGAAGCGCACCCCCCGCAGCCGTCCGCCCCTCCCCTCGTCGCGTACGGCGCCGCCCGCGAGGACCAGTTCCCCGGGCCGGGTCCCGGCCGTGAGGGCACCCTGGTCCGTGATGCGGACCGAGAAGCCGTTGACGAGGAAGACGGTGTCCCGGGGCACCCCGTAGTACAGGTGTCCGGCGGCGGTGCACGCCTGCCGGGCGGACTCCAGCAGGAGCAGGAAGTCGAACGCGGCCGGCCGGCGCAGATGATCGCCGAAGTAGCCGTGCGACAGCGGAAGCTGCGCCCCTGCCAGGAACCCGTCGCCGTCGCGCCGCAGATCGGTGACGAACACCTCGCTCACCGCGGCGCGGTGCACCAGCCGGCGGTCGACGGTGCGGACGAACTCCGGCGCGGCGTCGGCCGCCGCGGGCGGCGGTGGCGGATCCGGTGTCGCCGCCTCTTCGACGACTTCGGTGACTGTCGTCATGTCGGAACTCCTTGTGTTTCGGTGCCGACACGATGTTCCGGGTCACGTATGAAAGGCGCGTAAAGAAGACGTCGAATCGACGCCCGGTGCCTGTCGCAGTCCACCACCGAGAGCTTTTAACCGGCTTTCATGCATCCGTCACATGATGCGGCCGTCACGTGGATGCGCTCGGGAAAAGAAAAGGGAGGGATGTCCGCCGTGACACAGGCAGGAATGAGGGAGCGGACCGACGAACTGCTGCGCCTGCGGGAGAAGGTGCGCGGCGGGCCGAGCGAGCGCGCGACCCAGGCGCAGCACGCCCGCGGGAAGCTGACCGTGCACGAGCGGCTGGAAACCCTGTTCGACAAGGGGACCTTCGTCGAGATCGAGGGACTGAGGAGGCACCGCGCCGCCGGCTTCGGGCTGGAGGAGCGCCGTCCGCACACCGACGGTGTCGTCACCGGCTGGGGCCGGGTGCACGGCCGCACGGTCTTCGCCTACGCGCACGACTTCCGCATCTTCGGCGGCTCGCTGGGGGAGTCCCACGCCGCGAAGATCCACAAGATCATGGACATGGCCGAGGCGGCGGGCGCCCCGCTGGTCAGCCTCAACGACGGCGCCGGCGCGCGGATCCAGGAGGGCGTCACCGCCCTGGCCGGCTACGGCGGCATCTTCCGCCGCAACGTCCGCGCCTCCGGAGTAATCCCGCAGATCAGCGTCATGCTCGGGCCGTGCGCCGGCGGGGCGACCTACTCCCCGGCGCTGACCGACTTCGTGTTCATGGTGCGCGGCATCTCCCAGATGTTCATCACCGGTCCCGACGTGGTGGAGACCGTCACCGGCGAGAAGGTCACCCATGAGGAACTGGGCGGCGCGGACGTGCACGCCGCCCTGTCCGGCGCCGCCCACTTCGTCCACGACGACGAGGAGTCGTGCCTGGAGGACGTCCGCTACCTGCTCTCGCTGCTGCCCGTCAACAACCGCGAGCTGCCGCCGGCGGTGCCGGCGCCCCCCGTGGACGTCCTCGACGAGGACCTGCTCGACCTGGTGCCCGCCGACCCCAACCAGCCCTACGACATGCGGGCCGTCGTCGAACGCCTCGTCGACGACGGGGAGCTGATGGAGGTGCACGAGCGGTGGGCGCCCAACCTGCTGTGCGCGCTCGCCCGCATCGACGGCCGCACCGTCGGCGTCCTCGCCAACCAGCCGCGGCACCTGGCCGGCGTCCTGGACGTGGACGCCTCCCAGAAGGGCGCCTCGTTCATCCAGACCTGCGACGCGTTCAACATCCCGCTGCTGACCCTGGTGGACGTGCCGGGTTTCCTGCCGGGCACCTCGCAGGAGCACGGCGGCATCATCCGGCACGGCGCGAAGCTGCTGTACGCCTATTGCGCGGCCACCGTGCCACGGGTGCAGGTCATCCTGCGCAAGGCCTACGGCGGCGCGTACATCGTGATGGACTCGCGCTCCGTCGGCGCCGACCTGTCGTACGCCTGGCCCACCAACGAGATCGCCGTGATGGGCGCGGAAGGCGCGGTCAACGTCATCCACCGGCGGGAGGTGGCGGCCTCGGACGACCCCGAGACCACACGCGGCATCCTGGCGCAGAAGTACCGGGAGGAACTGATGCACCCGTACTACGCGGCCGAACGCGGCCTGGTCGACGACGTGATCGACCCCCGGCGCACCCGGGCGGTGGTCGCCGAGGCGCTGCGGGCCCTGCGCACCAAGCAGGAGCTGCTGGTGCCGCGCAAGCACGGCAACCCGCCGATGTGAGGGAGACCGCCGTGACCGAGCACCCCGCCCCCGGGTTCCGGATCGTCCGCGGCCGGCCGACGCCGGAGGAGATCGCCGCCACCGCCGCCGTCCTGAGCCTCCTGCTGCGCGGCGGCCCGCCGGACGGCGCCGGGTCCGCGCCCGCCGGACCCGAGCCCGCCGCGCCGGGCTGGCTGCGGCCCCTCCCGCACGTCCCGGCCGGCGCCTGGCGCACCGTGGGCTGAACACACCGCAAGGGCCCGCCCGTTCCCCGGGCGGGCCCTCGACGCCTTCGCTCAGCGACGCGTGGGCGCACGGCGGCGGCTCAGCGGCGCGCGGCCTCCACGACCGCGCAGGTCCAGGTGAACCCCGCGCCGGCGTTGAGCAGCACCGCGACCTCGCCGGGACGCAGGGCCTCCTGGCGCAGCAGCTCGTGCAGACCGGCCGCCAGGTCACCGGTGCCCAGGTGACCGGTGTCCGCGCCCCAGTCGGCCGCAGGGGCGGGCAGCAGCTCGCCCAGGACCGGGATCCAGGCGGTGTCCAGCACTTTGGCGCCGAGCCGGGGCAGCACCGCCAGGCGGATCCGCGGATCGTCCGGGCGCACCCCGGCGTCCCGCAGCGCCCGCCGCAGGACGTGCCGGATCATGTCGCGGTTGATCTTGTGGAAGACGTCGGTCCCATGGTCCTTGAGATACGCCCGCTTGGTGCGGCGCATGTCGACGACGGGGGAGGCGTCCCGGGGCAGCCGGGCGAAGGGGTCGGCGCCCCGGTGCATGCCCTCCAGCTGCGGTGCCGCGGCGCTGTGCAGCGAGCGCAGCAGGAGCAGGTCGGAGGCGGCGGCGGGCTGCCGCAGCAGCACCGCCGTCCCCGCGTCCCCGTACGCGGCGCCGTAGTCGCTGCGCCAGCGGTCGAAGCCCGGCGGGACGAACCGGTCCGCCGTGGTGACCAGGGCGTGCCGTACGCCGGTCTCCAGGGACATCCGCGCCACGGCCAGCTCCAGCGCGGCCGCTCCCCCGTTGCAGATCTGCCGTACGCCGACCGGCAGGGCGGCGTGCGCGCCCAGCTGGTCGGCGATGTAGTGGGGCGGGGACCACAGGTCGTGGCCCTGGTAGTACATCCAGGAGTGGCACAGCAGGGACAGGTCGCCGGCGACCGCGTCCGACCGGCGCAGTGCCTCGGACGCGGCGCGCACCGCCATGTCGGGAGCCGACACGTCCTCGGCCACGGGCAGCTCACGGTGCCCCAGGTCCCTCGCCACCCGCGCCTCCAGCCGGCCCTCGGCCACCGCGTCGGCGGCGACGTCGCGTCCGGCGGGAAGCCACAGGGCGACTGAGGCGATACCCACGGGTACGGGCGGTCTCATCGGTGCAAGCCCCTTCAACTCGACAGCTGGGCGCAACCGTCCCAGCAGCGGGCATTCTCTGGAAGGGAGGTCGACGGCGCATAAAACCCGGGTCGAAATCGACGGCGCATAAAACCGGAATGGAATGCGGATCATATTCACCGGATGCCTGTCGGCAGGTTCTCGATGCCGTGGCAGCATGCTGACCGGGCCGGCGGAAATGACCGGTGAACGCCTGCCGAAGCCGCCGTCGCCCGCCGCATTCCGCACCCCACCCGTCCGCAGAGAAGGGAAACCACCATGTCCGACCTGACGACCCCGCTCTCCTCCGAACTGCGCGCCCGGGTCCGTGAGATCGTCGCGGACGTCCTGGAGGTCCCGGCCGACGAGCTCGTCGAGGACAAGAGCCTGGAGGACCTCGGCGCCGACTCCCTCATGGCCATCGAGATCTTCTCCCGCTTCGAGCGGCTGCTCGGCATCCGCATACCGCAGGAGGAGCTGACCGAGCTGGAGGACCTCAACGCCGCCTACGACCTGGTCGCCCGTCACCAGCCGTCCGCGGAGGCAGCGGGTGTCTGAGACGGCGACACACCGCGTCGTCGTGACCGGACTCGGTGCGGTGAGCAGCCTGGGCATCGGCGCCCGGCCGTTCATCGACTCCCTGCGGGCCGGCCGCAGCGGGATCTCGCCGATCCGGTCCTTCGACGCCTCCGGGTTCGACCACACCCGGGCCGGCGAGGTCCACGACTTCGTGCCGCAGGAGCACCTGGAACGCCTCGACCCGCGACGCTGGGGCCGCAGCAGCCAGTTCGCCGCCGCGGCCGCCCGTCTCGCGGTGCGGGACGCCGGGTGGGACACGGCCGAGCTGTCCGCCCGCCGGGCGGGCAGCGCCATGGGCACCACCAACGGTGAGGCCCGCGTCTTCCAGGAGCTGACCGAACAGTGGCTGGAGCGCGGCCCGGCCGGGACCGACCCCGGCCTGATCGCGCAGGCCCCGGCCGACCGCATCGCGGCGGCCGTCAACACCGAACTGCGGCTGCGCGGCGAGGCCCAGACGTTCGGCACCGCCTGCGCGGCGAGCAACTACGCCCTCGGGTACGGCTTCGACCAGATCCGGGGCGGCTTCGCCGACGTGATGGTGGTGGGCGGCGCCGACGCGGTGAACCGCGCCACCCACGCCGGCTTCCACCGCCTGGGCGCCATCGCCCCCGACGCCTGCCGCCCGTTCGACGAGGCACGGGCCGGCATCCTCACCGGCGAGGGCGGCGTCGCGCTGGTCCTGGAGTCCTGGGAGAGCGCGCAGGCGCGCGGAGCCCGCGTCTACGCCGAGGTGCTGGGCCACGCCGTCACCTGCGACGCCAAGCACCCGACACAGCCGGACCGCGACGGCATCGCCGAGTGCATCCGCCGCGCCCAGCACAACGCCGGGGTCAAGCCGGACGAGATCGACTACATCTGTGCGCACGGCACCGGCACGCGGGCCAACGACACCACCGAAGTGGCCGCGGTCCGCGAGGTGTTCGGCGACCGCGTCCCTCCCATCAGCTCCATCAAGTCGATGCTGGGGCACACCATGGGCGCGGCCAGCGGCTTCGGCGCGCTCGCCTGCTGTGCGGCCCTCCACGAGGGCTTCCTGCCGCCCACCGCGACGGTCCGGACCCCGGATCCCGCGCTGGGGCCGGACCTGGACTGCGTCGCCGGCGAGGCCCGGCCGGCGCGGCCGCGGATCGTGGAGAACCACGGCTTCGCCTTCGGCGGCAACAACGCCATCGTCATCCTGGGGAGGCCGCAATGACGGACGCCGCACCGACGGGTGCCGTGACACCGGACGCCGTGGCAAGGGGCGCCGTGCCGGCGGACCGGGACCCGTCCACCGTCGTGACCATCACCGGCTACGGGGTGCTCAGCCCCGCCGGTGTCGGCGGCAAGGCGCTCGGCGAGGCCCTGCGGACCGGGACGCTGCCGCCCCGGGAGCAGGGGAGCGCCGAGATCGCCGATGCGCCGGCCGGCGAGCCGCTGCCGCCGCTGCGCCTGCTGCCCGTGCCCGACCTCGACCCGCGCGAGTACCTCGGACGCAAGGGCCTGAGCAGCCTCAGCCGCACGGCCGTGCTCGGCATGACCGCTTGCGAGCTGGCCCTGCGCGGCCTGCCGGAGCCCGTGCCCGAGGAGCAGCGGTCCACCACCGGGGTGGTCCTGGGCAGCAGCACGGGCAGCGCCCGTGCGATCGGCGAGTTCTTCCGCGACACCTACGAGCAGGAACGGCCGTACCTGGTCAGCCCGGCGCTCTTCCCGGGCATCCTGCTCAACCACGCCGCCAGCCAGGTCGCGATGCGCCACCGGTTCACCGGTGTCAACGCCTCCCTGGCCGGCGGCCGGATCTCCGGCCTGTCGGCGCTGCGGTACGCGCGCAACGCCCTGCTCACCGGCCAGGCCACCCGTGTGCTGGCCGGCGCCATGGAGGAGCTGAGCCCGCAGACCGCCTGGGCGTGGCACCGGGCCGGAGCGCCCGCCGGGCACCCGGTCGGCGAGGGCGGCGCGGTGTTCGTCCTGGAGCGCGGCACCGGCGCCGCCCACGGGACGACGGCGGAACTGCTCGCCTGCGAGACCGGCTTCGCCCCGCCCGAGGACGGTCCCGGCGCGGTCGCCGAGGCGCTGGCCCGCTGTGTGACCGACGCCCTGACGGCCGGCGGCGCCGCGCCGGAGGAGGTGGAGGTCGTGTCGGCCGGCGCCACCGCACTGCGGGGCTGGCCGGCGGTCGAGGCGCGGGGCCGCGGCCGTGCCCTGGACGGCTGCCGCCCCGTCGTGCTGCGGGCGCAGGACGTGCTGGGCGAGACCCACAGCGCGGGCGCGGCCCTTCAGCTGGCCGCTCTCCTCGGATTCTGGGAGCAGGAGGCGGCGCCCGGACGGGCCCGCTGGGGTCTGGTGACGTCGGTCGGCGCGGACGGCTCGGTGGCGGCGGCGCTGCTGCGGCGGCCGCCGACGGTCACCTGAGCGACGGATCCCGGCCCGGCCGGCCGTACCGCCGCGGCGACGACCGTGGCCGTACGGCCGGCCCCCGTCGCGGGCAGCGGCGGCCGGTCCGGGATCAGGGACGCCGCCACCGCCTTGTTGACGGCGTCGACCCGGGAGACGGCACCGAGCTTGCGGTACACGTTGTGCAGGTGCCGTTTGACCGTGCCCTCGGTGACGCCGAGGACCGCCGCTATCTGACGGTTGCTCATCGCCGAGGCCACGCAGCCGAGTATCTCGCGCTCCCGTAACGAGAAGTCGGCCGCCGGCCGGGACGGAGGCGGCGACGAGGCGAGGCAGGGGCCGTCCGCAGGGGTCGGCGGCACC
Source organism: Streptomyces sp. NPDC006193 (assembly GCF_040613915.1). NCBI lineage: Bacteria > Bacillati > Actinomycetota > Actinomycetes > Kitasatosporales > Streptomycetaceae > Streptomyces > Streptomyces sp. NPDC006193. The sequence continues at coordinate 53,176 of NZ_JBEXTB010000035.1, read as the reverse complement.
GCGGCGGATCGGCCGGCGCAGGCGGCGTCGATGGCGCGCAGCAGCTCGCCGCGGCCGACTCTCTTGTGCAGGCACGCGCCGGCCCCGGCCGCGAGCAGTTCCCCGGTCTCACGTGCGCTGCTGCGGGCGGACAGCACCAGTACCTGAGTGGCGGGCGCGGCCCGCCGGATCCTCCGTACCGTCTCGCCGCCCCGCCGGCCGGCCATGCGCAGGTCGAGCAGGACGAGGTCGGGCCGCAGCGCGCGCACGACCCGGACCACCTCGGTGCAGGAGGCCGCGTGCCCGACGACAGCGATCCCCGCCTGAGCGCCCAGCAGTTCGCTGAGTGCGTCACGGACCAGGCTGTGGTCGTCCGCTATGACGATCCGTATCGATGGCGATGTCATGCAAGAGCCCCTGATGATCGCGGTCTGACGTCTCAAGAGGGGCGGACGTCCACGCGGCAGCCGTGTTCCGGCCGCCCACCCCCCGCACATGGCCGCTCATCGCTCCCCCGCTCCGTTGTCTCCCGGGACGGACCGCCGCCGCGCGGGCCGGGGCCCGCGTCCCCGGCTCCCGACGACGTGGCTGACACCGTTGTCAGCTCCTCGTGACGCCGGTCCGGGGCGGTCGTCGGACCCGAGCCGGGCGGACGGGCGTCGCGTGTGCGTGGAGGAACGTGAGGGTGCAGTGCTGTCCCGCCGGTCGTGACGGCCCGACGCCCGCTCCGCGCCGGACGGTCGGCGCTCGGGCAGACACGCATGAGGCTCCTCGAAGTGCAGGCAACCTGGTACCGGGACCGACCCTCATGACAGGACTTTCGGACGGTAGCAAACCGGCCGCCCAGCCTGTCAACCTCTGCCTGCACGAGGTGACATGGCCCACCCCGGCCCCCCGCCCCGCCGCCGCGCGGGCCGGCGCGTGCGGTCCGGGCCGTCCGACGGCGCCGGCGCACCTGTTCCGCCCACCTCCAGACACCCGGCACGGTCCCCCGAACGCTGTGCCGTCCACCTGCGCCGTGCCCCTCGGGTCGTGGCCGCCCGGCGCCGGCGCGCATCTCGTCGACCTCCTCGGGCCACGGGCGCGCAGCCGTGAGCTCCCCGTGCCGCAGGTTCACCCCCCAAGGTGGTGTGAGCCTCCCGTGCGGGTGACGGAAGTCCGCGGGCGGAGCCGGCTGAGACCGCGGTTGGTGGACTCGAAACGGCGAGGTCGGTCGTCACCCGCACGGTGATGCCGAGAGAACGTGCCGGCCCGCCCGTGAAGACGCGTCGGTGCCGCACGCGGGTGCGGGTGCGCGGGATGACGGCAGCGGCTCTCGCGCCTGATGAGAACGATCGGTGACTGAAGGGATGACGATGAGCACTGCTCAGGAGGCCGCCACAGGTGGCGAGAACTCCGCGCCTGCGATCCGCACCGTTGCGGGGTCAGGCAGCGCCGGGTTCTCAGGGGACAACGGCCCGGCCGTGTCGGCTCAGCTGAACCGTCCGTACGGGATGGCGGTGGACAGCACCGGCACCGTCTACTTCTGCGACTACTACAACCACCGGGTCCGGAAGATCACGACGGACGGGAGGATCAGCACGGTCGCGGGGACCGGCAGCGCGGGGTTCAGCGGGGACAACGGCCCCGCGGCGGCGGCTCAGTTGAACTGGCCGCGGGAAGTGACGGTGGACAGCGCGGACGCCGTCTACATCGCCGATGCCGGCAACCACCGGATCCGCAGGATCACGCCCGACGGGAAGATCAGCACGGTCGCCGGCACGGGCGCCGCGGGGTTCAGCGGTGACGGTGGTCCTGCCACCGCCGCCCGGTTGAACGGCCCGTTCGGAGTGGCGGTCGACAGTACCGGCACCCTCTACTTCTCCGAATACCACAACCACCGGGTCCGGAAGGTCACGCCCGACGGGAAGATCAGCACGGTCGCGGGGAACGGGACCGGGGCGTTCAAGGGAGACGGCGGCCCCGCGGCGTCGGCCCAGCTGAACGGCCCGCACGCGGTGGCGGTCGACAGCGCCGGCGACCTCTACATCGCCGACTACGGCAACCACCGGGTCCGGAAGGTCGCCGGGGACGGGACGATCAGCACGGTCGCCGGCACGGGCGCCGCGGGCTTCGGGGGTGACGGCGGCCCGGCGGGCTCGGCCAAGCTCAGCGGCCCGACAGGGGTGGCGGTGGACAGCGCCGGCACCGTCTACATCGCCGACTACGGCAACCACCGGGTCCGCAAAGTCGCGGCCGACGGGACGATCGGCACGGTCGCCGGCACGGGCGCCGCGGGCTTCGGCGGAGACGGCGGCCCGGCCGCTTCGGCCCAGCTGAACAATCCGATCGCGGTCGCCGTGGACTGTGTCGACAGCCTCTACATCGCCGACTTCGTCAACAGCCGGGTCCGGAGGATCGCGTCGGCGAAGCTGGCCGGGCTGCCCGAGTCGGGCACGGTGGTCTACTGGGCCAACGTCCGCAGCCGGCTGCGGATGGCGGTCGCGCGTGAGTCCACCAGGGACGGGGCCGAGATCCATCAGGTGCTCGCCGCCCCGAGGGACCATCAGCGGTGGCGGCTGGTCGCTGCCGGCCAGCACGACGGAGACGTCCTGTACCGGATCGAGAACGTGCGCAGCGGCAAGGTCCTGGAGGTCCTCGGAGCGCAGCGGACGACCGGCGCGGTGCTCGCGCAGCGCGCCTACGGGGGCGCCGACGCACACCACCAGCACTGGCGGCTGATCCCCGTGGGCTCCGCGAACGGCGCCCCGCGGGCGTACGAGATCGCCAACCGCAACAGCGGTCTGCTGCTGCGCGTGGACACCAACGCTCCCACGGCGATCAAGCAGGACGGGGCGGAGGACAACCACCAGGGCCGGCAGTGGCAGCTGGTTCCCGTGTGACGCACGGAGGGGTCGGGGGCGGTCTCGCCCCCGACCCCTCGAGGTGCGTGCGCTACCGGGAACCGGACGGGTCCTCGGGCGCCGACCCGAGTGTCTCGGGTGTCCTGGGGGGCTCCGGGTCCTCGGCGGTCGGCTTGGTCGCCGAGGGAGGCTCCGGGGCCTTGGGCGGCGTGGTGAAATCGCTCTTCCTCGGCCTGTTCTGCAGATCCTCGTCCTTCTGCAGGCCGCTGTGCTCTGTCACCGTCGCACTCGACTCCTGCATGCCGGCCGCAGCCGCCTGCGACACCGAGCCGGGATTCCGGGCGTACTCGGCCTGCACGCCGGCGGACGCCTGGGTGGTCTGGATGAAGGAGCCGAGGAAGCCCAGGATGGCCCGCGCTTCGGGCGACTGCTCCTGCACGACCTTCGCGCGGGAGGAGGCCCCGTGGATGGCGGTGCTGAACAGGCTGGTGCTGGTGTCGTCGTACGTGTCGTCGTCGGCGTCCTCGAAGTCGACGTCCGCACCGGGCTGCGGTTTGTCGCCGTCGGTGGTCACGGAGAAGAGCCCCGCGGTCCTGCCTGCGGAGCTGAAGATGTTGTCGAACACCATGGTCGTCATCCCTGGTCGTCGTGGGGGCGGGGCCGGCCGCCGGTCAAGGCTGCTTGTACAGGGCTCGCGGACTGTAGGTCAGCGGCTCGACGTCGAACATCGTGTGGTCGACCTCCAGGGCGGAGACGACCTCGGCCAGTCCCTTCATGCGGAAGCCGCCGCCGGCCAGGTCGATGTCGCCGATGTCGCGGGCGACCACGCGGTCGTCGGCGGGGCTTCCCGGCTGCGGGGGAGACAACACCTTCACCGGCACGTCGTACCTCACCGCGATCAGTCCGGAGAACGTCACCGGGATCTCGTAGACGTAATGCCTGCGGGTACGCCGCTGCGTCACGATGGTCTGCACGCGCGAGCCGGCCGGGACCTGACCGGAGATCTGCGACTTCGATGCCCAGCTCGTGGTCAGGGAGCCGCCGACGGAGGCCGAGACACCCAGCAGCAGCGAGGCGTTGAGCGCCGCGGTGCCGGTGGCGCTGCCCGTGGTCGTGAATCCGACGGAGTTGGTCACCGTGTTGGTCGCGGAGTTCCCCGACGAGTTCGTCGTGGCCGTCTCCGTGGCGTTGGCATTGTCCACCCCGACGCTGTCCTTGCTGTTCTTGTTCGTCACGGTGGTCGCGTTCTTGTTCGTCATGTCGTTGCGCAACTGCGTCCCGAGCTGCGACTGGAGGTCCAGCCGGAGCTGGTTCTGCAGCTGCAGCTGGAGCGCGGCGCTGACACTGCCGCCGAAGGTGAGTTTGGCCTCCCCGTGCAGCGACCACGTGACCCCGTTCGACACGGTGAAGTCGACCGAGTCGGTGAAGGTCATCGGGGACTGGCTGCGGTTGACGTAAGTGCGCGAGGAGAACGTCTCGGGCGGCGGCTGGCCGATGTCGCCCCGCTCCTCGATCAGCGGCTCCCCGAGATTCATGTAGGCGAGCCAGCCCAGCTGGAACGCCGTCCCCGGGAAGGCGCCGAAGCTCGACTTGTTCACGGAGAACCCGACGGGCTTGTGCTTCACGCCGCTGCTGTCGACGTAGATCAGATTGGGGTGGTTCAGGATGGACTGCCAGGTCTGCTCGATGTCGAGTTCCCGCAGGTTCTTCTTCGTCAGCGGCTGGCGCTTGGCCCGTTCCAAAAGATACGCGGTGGAAGGCATTCCCCGTCCTCGACTGATGCTCGTAGAACCATGCTGGATGAATTGGAAAAAGCGATCTGACGCGATCCGGAGATCGAAGCTAGCATGGGCCGCATTTCCCGTGAAGGCGTATTCCGGGATCACGCTCAATCGAGTGATTGCGGTTCGCTCACTGCTCAAGTCGCCGCTTTCCAAGGTACTTTCGGAAGCTGTCGACCGCTCGGTCGGTGCCCTTTGAAGTCTTCCGGTCTTCTCCGGTCCGACAGGCCGCGGCGCCGAGGGGTCGGCGCATTCTTGTCCGTGTCCGGAACAGGTGAGGTTTCCGCATGTACACCCAAGAACGCACGACGATGACGAATCTGGTGGTGGGCGGCCCGGTCGCCGTGAACAGCCACGACAACGCGATCGTGGCAGCGCTGGTCGAGAACCGGCCGGTCATGCTGGTGCACGCGTTCAACGGCGGCTACCTGCGGCCCGTCGAACTGCAGGAGGCGAGCCATGACAAGGGCGTCAAACTGGCCACCGCGCTCGATCCGGCCACCAAGGAGGCCAAGGGCCACCTCTGGTACATCACCCCGGCGGGCTTCTTCGGGCAGCGGCCGCTGTACGTCATCGAGAGCGCGGCCGGCCAGGTGACGCCCAAACCCGCCGCCGGGGGCCAGGCCGACGCCGGCCGCGGCGACGACGGGACGCCGAAGCCGCAGCGCAGGCGCATCACCGTCCACCAGGAGGCCCCCAAGAGCACGGCCGACACCGTCCAGGTCGGCCTGCCCGACAAGGTCGGCGAAAAGTGGCGCGGGAAGAACGGCGCGCCCGAGGACACCCAGCTCTGGGTCGTCACGGTGACGCCGTGGGGCGGGATCACGTTCGTCCCGATCACCCACCCCGACGCCATCCTCGGGTTCAAGGACCACGCCGTGACGGCCGACAGCGAGGTGCGCGTCACCTACAACTGGGGCGGCGACTTCACGGGGACGGTCATCAACACGTTCTACCCGCGGCTGCCCAACGAGTGGGACGTGCCCTACCACCACGTCTTCACGTGAACGCCGGCCACCGCCGCACCGCACCCGTCCCCGGCCCACGTCCGCACCGCTTGGAAGAGGCAGCCCGATGCCCGTGCCCACGGAAGAACTGAAACTGGAGATCGTCAACGCCGCCACCGGGAAGACCCTCGGCGCCCGGGCCGCGCCGGGCGCGGACGGGGCACTCGTCGTCGGCGACTTCCCCGACGGCGGCCCGAGCCCGGAGCGGTGGCAGCTCACGCCCGTGGGGGCCGCGCAGGACCAGCAGGCGTACGTGATCCGCAACGCGGTCAGCGGCAAGGTGCTCGACAACCCCGCCGCCGCGGACCGCGGCGTCCGCCAGTGGGACGCCACCGCCGGCAGGAAGAACCAGCAGTGGCACATCGTCCCCGTCGGGGGCGAAGCCGGCCTCTACTTCATCGAGGCCGTGACCGACGGCGCCGTGCTCGACCTCCTCGGCCCCGGCCCGGACGACACCCGGGTCGTCCTGCGCGAGTACGACGAGAACGCGGCGAGCCAGCGCTGGCGGTTCGTGACGGCCGAGCCCGAGCGCACCAGCGACCCGGCGCTGCGCTGGGCGCCCCTGAGCCACTGGAACGGCCGCCGGTCCTGGCGGCTGGCCCGCTCGGGCGCGCTGCGGCCGGCGCCCGGCGCCACACCCTCCTTCAGCGACATGCTGCTGGTCCTCAGGCGCTTCGGAAGCGACCAGGACGCCGGCGGATGGCAGAGCGACGGGGCCGGTCCTGCTCCCAGCGGTCGTCCCACCTGGTGGGCCGGGCCCGGGGCGCGGTTCCTCGCCGACACCACGGGAACCGGGCGGGCGGACGTCGTCGGGCTCAGACCCGCGAAGGGAGCCGTGACGTCGGCCGGCAGGGGCGACGGCACGTTCGACGACGAGGAACGCGTCCTGCACCCACCCGCGCCCTCCGCGAGTCCCGCGGACCTGTGGACCCTGGCGGACACGACGGGCGACGGCCGGCCCGATGCCGTGGTGCTCGCCGCCGATGGGGTCCGGGTGTCCGTTCAGGACGAGAGCGGGACGTTCACGCCTGCCGGCGGCAAGCTGGTCCTCAGGGCGTTCGGGCACAGCCAGCAGGCCGGTGGCTGGCTCGCCGACAAGCACCCCCGCTTCCTCGTCGACACCACCGGCGACGGCAGGGCCGACATCGTCGGCTGCCACGACGACGGCGTCTGGATCTCGCGCCAGGACCAGGACGGCACGTACGCACCGCTTCCCGGCGAACCGGCGCTCCGGGCGTTCGGCCACAGCGAGAAGGCGGGCGGCTGGCTCGCCGGCAGGCATCCCCGGTTCCTCGTCGACACGACCGGCGACGGCAGGGCCGACATCGTCGGCTGCCACGACGACGGCGTCTGGATCTCGCTGCAGGACGAGGACGGCGTCTTCGCCGACCCCCTGTACGTCCTCGACGACTTCGGGACCGACCAGGGGTGGAGCACGGTCGAGGAACACCCCCGCTTCCTGGTGGCGACCACCGGAGGCGGACCGGTGGACATCGTCGGATTCGGCCCGCAGGGCGTCGCCGTCTCACGCGGACGCGGCGACGGCACGTTCGAGCCCGCCAGGCTCGTCCTGAACGACTTCGGGCACGCCCAGGGATGGACGGGCAGGAAGCACCTCCGCTTCCTCGCCGACGTCACCGGCGACGGCAACCCGGACATCGTCGGGTTCGGCGACCGAGGCGTCTGGGTGGCGCACGGCCGCGGCGACGGCACCTTCGAACAGGCCCAGCTGGTGTGCCGCGGCTTCGGCTACGACGACGCCGCCGGCGCATGGCGGGTCAACCGCCACCCGCGCTTCCTCGCCGACATCACCGGTGACGGACGCCTCGACATCGTCGGCTTCGGCGGCCCGGGCGTGTACGTGGCCCGGAACCTCTTCCGCCGCTTCAGGACCCGGTAGCAGGACCCGGTAGCGAGACCCCCGAGCAGCACGACGACGGCACGGACCCCGGTCGGCAACGGGCCATGCCCCGTGTCGCGCCGCGCGAGGCCCGTGCCGCGCGGCATGGATGAGTCGTGGTTCCGCTCCCGGCTGGGCGGACGCGGGCCTGCGTGGTGGCGGCCCTGGCGGGGACCGCTTCCTCACCGGTACAGGACCCGGGAATACGGTCGGGCCGTGATCGCGTTGCTCTGTGCCGCGGCGGGCCGTCGTCGGCGGCTCGTCGCCGGCGATCAGGGTCTGGGCACGTCCCGGGACTCGACGCACCCCGCCGTGGGATGTGGAGCAGGGCAGAGGGCAGAGGGGAGACATGAGGCGATGACGCTGCGCCAGTTCGAGTACGTCCTGGCTGTCGCCGAGGCGGGCTCGGTGACGGCGGCGGCGGAGCTGCTGCATGTCGCCCAGCCGTCGGTGTCGCAGCAGATCCGCAGTCTGGAGCGGGAACTCGGCGTGACGCTGTTCGCCCGCACGCCGACCGGGCTGGTGCCCACCGCGGTCGGTCGCGCGTTCGTGCGGGACGCGGAGGTCGCGGTGAGGGCGGCGCGGCGGGCGAAGGCGACGGCGCGTGCCGGTGCCGAGGAGCTGGAGGGCGAGCTGGTGGTCGCGGCGCAGATGGGACTGGGGACGCGGCAGTTGCCGGGCGCGCTGAGCGCGTTGCGCCGCCGTTTCCCGCGACTGGAGATCACCGTGTTCGAGGAGGCGGACCCCGCCGAGCTGGAGCGGCTGGCGCGCCGCGGTGTGGTGGACGTCGGCCTGGTGGGCGGGCCGTGCAAGGAAGAGTTGTACGAGGGCCACCACCTCGGCGACGAGGAGTTCGTCGTGGTGCTGAGTCCCGAGCACGCGCAGCTCGCCGCGGACCGGGTCGAGCTGCGCGATCTTGCGCGGGAGCCGTGGATCAGGTTCGACCACGGCAGCGCGCTCGACGGCGTGCTGCGGGACGTGCTGCGGGACAACGAACTGGCCCCGACGACGGTCGCCCGCGTCTCCCAGACGGCGACGGCGGTGCGCTGGGCCGCTCACGGGCTGGGGGTGACCCTCGTTCCGACGTCCGCGGTGCCTCCCGGGTTCGAGCACCTCACGCGTCCTGTCTTTCCGGCGGTCTCCATGCCCACCGTCGCCGCGATCCGGCCCGGCGCGGGTCCGGCGGAGATGGCCCTGCTCGAGTTCCTGCGTCAGCAGACCTGGTACTCGACCGGCTTCTCCGACGACGGATCAGGCCCCGCTCACAACTGGGTGATGCCTCCGTCCACCACGAGTTCGGCGCCCGTGGTGTAAGTGGCCTCGAAGGCCAGGAACGCCACCGCCCTGGCGACTTCCTCCGGGGTCCCGAAACGCCGCATGGGGCTCGCCGCGATCCGCTCCGCCTTGAACCGGTCGGCGGCCTCTTTCGGCATCGTCTTCTCCAGGATTCCCGTGTCGACGGGACCGGGGCTGATCGCGTTGACACGGATCCCGCGCGGAAGGAGCTCGCGGGAGAAGCTGCGGGCCATCGAGCGCAGCGCTGCCTTGCCGGCCGCGTAGACGCTGGTCTCCGGTATGCCCATGACGTTCGCGACCGAGGTGGTGAGGACGACGCCGGCGCCCGTGCTCAGCAGCGGAGCGAGCTTCTGCACGGTGAAGAAGGCGCCCTTGACGTTGATCGCGAACGATTCGTCGTACATCTCCTCGGTCGTCGACGCGAAGGGCATGGCGCTGGTGATGCCGGCGTTGACGAACAGGGCATGCACCGTGCCGAGCGCGTCGCGTACGTGGGCGGCCAGAGCGTCCAGGTCGGGCAGCGAGGAGACGTCGCTCCGGACGGCCAGCACGTTCTCGCCGAGGCGCTCCGCGGCATGGTCCAGCGTGGTCCGGGAACGGCCGGTGATCACCACGCGTGCTCCGGCGTCCGCCAGCAGCTTCGCGGTCGCGAAACCTATGCCGCTGCTGCCGCCCGTGATCACCACGTTCTTGCCGCTGTAGTTCTCGTTCATTTCCGGGATCCTCACTTCTTCGTACGCGGTCCTGCCTTTTCTGCCGCCGCCGTCACCCCACCGCCACCGGGAATTCGCCGCCGTCCACGGTCAGGTTCCTTCCGGTCAGCCAGCTCGCCCGGTCCGATACGAGGAACAGCACCGCGTCGGCGATGTCGTCGGGCCGGCCGTCCCGTCCCAGCGGAGGGACGGTGTCGTGCTGGCCGGGCCCCTCGACCAGGTTCGCCCACTGCTCCCGCGTCGTCTCGCCGCCGGGGGTGGCGGTCCTGCCGGGAGAGACCGTGTTGACTCGTACACCGAACGGAGCCAGTTGCAGAGCCAGTCCCCGGCTGTAGTTCTGCAGCGCCGCCTTCGCCGCCGTGTAGTGGAGGAACGGCGGCGCCGAGGTCGGAACGGCGGCCGTGGAGATGTGCACGACCGCGCCCGACCGCCGTTCACGCATCCCCGGAGTCAGCAGCGCATCCAGGCGCACCGACGCCAGGTAGTTCAGGTCCAGCTGGTCCTGCCACTCCTCGTCGGGGATGGCCCAGACGTCTGGGAACGGTCGCGCTCCGCCCGCGTTGTTGATCAGGATGTCCACCCCGCCGAGAGTCTCCTGCGCGGCCGCGGCGATCGCCTCCGCTCCGGCCCGGGTCCGCACATCGGCCGCCACGAACGCGGCGCCCTCCGGCACCGTGCTCGTCCTCGACCTGGCGGTCGTGAGCACCTCGGCGCCCGCCTCCATGAGCCGGCGCACGACGGCCGCGCCGATTCCGCGCGAACCGCCCGTGACCACGGCTCGCTTCCCCGCGAGTTCTCGCATTCCTGATTCGTGCCGGGTCGTGGTCATGCCGCTGTCCTTTCCACGGTGTATCGGTGCGCTCGGCCGAATAAGAGCGACGCGAACAGGGCGGCACTTTCGCAGAAACCGCGGGCGCTTCTTTCCTCGGCGAGCTGTTTCACCGTAGGTCCGCGGTGGATCGTGAGGCAAAGACGGAAAACGAGCAGGCGCTATAGGGGTTGCCTATAGGAAATCGGGCGACGGCCGGTCCTGCGACACGGGTCGGTGAAGCGCCTCCTCGGTGGAGTCCTGCCCGCAGAGGAACCTCTCGGCTTTGCGGGCCAGGAGGCCGATGAGGTGTTCGCGTGCGTCGGGTCGCATCCGTGCCAGGGCGACCATGCCGGTGATGACGACGTCGGCCACCTCGTCCTGCACGTCCTCCCACGTGTGGCTGTGCCCTTTGCGCGGATTGGAGCCCCGGGCGCCGATGACGGCCTGCGCGGCCTCGCCCACCTCCTCGGTGAGCTTGAGCACTTGCAGGGTCCACTGCTCCCCCGGACGGAGCCCGTTCCCGGTGTCGTGGCCGCTGAACGTGTCGGCCAGACGCCGGATCACGTGCCATTCACCGGTGGCGGCGGCGCGCGTGTGTACGCCGCGGGGTCGCGGGGGCAGTGTGGTTCTGCGCATGAGCGCCGGGTCGCTGACGAAGCCGAGTGCCTCGTACAGGGGCCTGGACTCGTCACTGGCGTGCGCTTCGACGTGGGTGACGCCTTCCTGCGTCAGGTCGTCGAGGAGTGCGGTGAGGGCGGCCCTGGCGTGGCCACGGCGCCGGTGTTCGGGTCGGGTGGCCACCGCCTGGATGCGCGCGGCCGGCCCCCGGGGGTGCCACGGGGCCGGGAGCACGGGGCCGACCAGGGCCAGGGCGCACGTGGCGAGTCCACCGCCGGGTGCGTCGACGACGTAGGCCCGGGCATCGCCGCCGGGCTGGAGGTGTCCGGCCAGCTGGTCCCGGCCCAGGGCCGGCCAGGTCGGGTCGAGCGGCTGGGAGAGGAGCAGATCCGATCGCAGGCGGGCGATGCCGTCGGCGTCGGCGGGCGTGGCACGGCGTGGAGGGGTCATGGATCGGTCCTGGCGGGCGGCGCGGTCCGGTCGGGGCTGCCGGCGTGGGGGAGGGCGGTCTCCGGGTCGGCGACGGGGGTGAAGTGGGCGGGTGCGTGGTCGATCGGCAGGTCGGTGCGCCACGTGGTGAGGATCTGGGCGCTGCATTCGAACAGGTCCGGAGGCAGGGCGTCCAGCGGCCACCAGCGCCAGTCGCCGACGCTCTCGCCGGGCTGGTCGGCCGGCTCGCCCCGCCAGCGGACGACGAGCGCGCCGAAGGTGACGCGGACGACGTCGCCGACCCGGTCGAGAAGCATGCCGAGGAGGCGGACGTCGGCGGGGTCGGCGTACAGACCTGTCTCTTCGGCGAGTTCGCGCACGACCGTCTCCTGCAAGGACTCGCCCGGCTCCACCGTGCCTCCGGGCAGTTCTCGGGTGCCCAGCCGGTGCCGGCCCAGCAGGAGCCCCCGGGGGCCGAGCAGCACGGCGCCGACGCCGACGGCAGCGTGGGCGGCAGGCGGTCTCGCGGTGCGGGGACGGGCGGTGATCCGGGCCGGCCGCTCGGCCCGGAACAGCCGGTAGGAGGCGTGATTGTGCTCCTCCGGCGCGTCGAGGACGGTGATGTCCCGCACACGGAACCCGTACTGCGCGAGCAGGTCTGCCCACACCTCGGGGGTGAGCACCCACATGTGGACGGTGAGATCGTCGCCGCCGGCCAGGCGCAGGACCTCCGGGCGCGGCGTGACGGCCGACGCCGGACCGTCGCCGGCGGAGTTGGTGTGCAGCACGGTGAAGCACAGCCGTCCGCCCGGCTTCAGGGCGGGCGCCAGGGCGGGCAGGAGCCGGTGCGGGTCGAGGAAGTGGAAGGCGCTGAGTGAGTACACCACGTCGTACGGCGTCGCCGTGACCAGGTGGTCGACGGCGTCGGCGTGGATCAGCCGCAGGCCCGGCACACCGCGGTGGCGGGCGCGGGCCCGCTCGATCTGGCCGAGGGAGGCGTCGACGGCGTCCACGTGCGCGCCGTGGGTGCGGGCCAGGTGGGCGGCGTGCCGGGCGGGGCCGCAGCCGATGTCCAGGACGCGCAGGCCGCCGAGGCCCCCGAGAAGGTCGTCCCCCGGCCCGTCCGCCGCGGGTCCCCAGGTGATCCGGTCCACTTCCGGCAGGGGGGTGCCCCGCCGTAGGTGGTGTTCTCCGTACGCCTCCCAGGCGAGGCGGGTCTGCCGTTCGATGTCCAACGTCGTGGCTCCGATGTTCAGGGGCACAGTGCGTAGCAGCGCAGCACGTCGATGTCCGCGGTGCGTACGACGGACCAGCCCGCGGTGAGGATCTCGGCCTCCGCGGGGCTGACACCGAGGTGCCGGCGGGGGTCCCCGGCCTCGCGGCGGCCGGCGATCTCGGAGACGACCCAGACCGCGGAAGCCGGCAGTGCGCTCAGGTCGTCGGCGGCGAAGTCCATCAGCTGCCGGGGCGCGCAGTCGACGCCGGTGGTGCGGTGGCCGAGCCGGTGGAGGTGGTAGGCCGGGGCGCCGTCGCCGGTGCCGATGTCGAGAGCCGGGCGTCCGCGGCCGGGTCCGATGTGTGCGGCGAGCAACGCGGCCTCGGTGTCGCCGACTTCCCGGTACCGGCGTCCGCCGGCCCAGAGCGGCTCCCAGTAGTCGGCGGTGGCTGTGGTGTCGGTCGTCGTCATCCGGCTCCTGTCATGGACGGGCGGGACCCCGGCTCTTCGGGTGGCCGGGTCCGCCGGCCGGGCCGGGTGTCCGGACATCGTGCGGTGGTGCCGGCCGAAGTCACCGGGACTCCTCCTGACGGTCGTGGGGCTGCTCCTGCGGCTCAACGAGTCGGCCGGGGACTTCGAACACATGTGTTTCGGACGTGTCGGCAGCCCTGGGATCGCGCGCACAGGAGCCTGCGAGTGCAGCGGCCCTTGCGGTGCCTGGGCCGGGGGACGGAGCGAGGGTGGCCGAAACGCCGAGCGTGCCGGGCGGAGCGCCTACTGCGGGATGCGGCAGCGGGACGCACGTCGCCTATGGGCAGCGGTCCGCCCCCGCGGCCGGTGCCGGCCGCCCCGGCTGCCGTCCGTCGACTCGCCGCCCCGTGTCGCCAGGGGGGTGACGACTTCCTTTGTCCTCTGGATGGAGAAAGTCGGCGGCAATCCGTGCAGAACTTCTTTCCACCTTCGGCGGCTGCTGGTACGTTCCCCTCGAAAGCCAAGGGCAGTGGCCGATGGGGCGGGAGGGGTCCGTGAGACGCATGACCGCACGGCCCGCGAACGCTCACCAGGCCAGGCTCCTGCGGCTGCTGCGGGACAAGGGCCCCGCCTCCCGTGCTCAGCTCGGCGATCAGGTCGACCTCTCCCGGTCCAAACTGGCCGTGGAGGTGGACCGGCTGCTGAAGACGGGCGTGGTCGTGGCCGACGGACTCGCCGCCTCGCGCGGCGGTCGCCGCTCCCACAACATCCGGCTCGCCCCCGACCTGCGCTTCCTCGGTGTCGACATCGGCGCGACCTCGGTCGACGTGGCCGTCACCAACGCGGAGCTGGAAGTGCTGGGGCACATCAACCAGGCGTTGGACGTACGCGAGGGCCCGGTCGCGGTCTTCGAGCAAGTCCTCACGATGGCGGCCAAGTTGCGCGCCTCCGGGCTCGCGGAGGGCTTCGACGGCGCAGGCGTCGGCGTTCCGGGGCCGGTGCGCTTCCCGGAGGGCGTGCCGGTCGCGCCGCCGATCATGCCGGGCTGGGACGGCTTCCCCGTGCGGGAGGCGCTCAGCCAGGAACTGGGCTGCCCCGTGATGGTCGACAACGACGTGAACCTCATGGCGCTGGGGGAGCAGCACGCGGGCCTGGCGCGTTCCGTGGGCGACTTCCTCTACGTCAAGATCGGCACCGGCATCGGTTGCGGCATCGTCGTCGGCGGCGAGGTCTACCGCGGGACGACGGGCAGCGCCGGGGACATCGGGCACATCCAGGCCGTGCCCGACGGACATCCGTGCGCCTGCGGCAACCGGGGCTGCCTGGAGGCCCACTTCAGCGGGGCGGCGCTCGCCCGCGACGTGCTGGAGGCGGCCCGGCAGGGGCGGTCGGCCGAACTCGCGGCCAGGCTGGAGGCGAACGGTTCCCTGAGCGCCGCGGACGTAGCCGCCGCGGCCGCCGCGGGCGACGCCACCTCGCTCGACCTGATCCGCGAGGGCGGCGACCGCGTCGGCCAGGTCATCGCCGCGCTCGTCAGCTTCTTCAATCCGGGCCTGGTGGTGATCGGCGGTGGGGTGACCGGGCTCGGCCACACCCTGCTCGCCGCGATCCGCACCCAGGTCTACCGCCAGTCGCTGCCGCTGGCGACCGGCAACCTGCCCATCGTGCTGGGGGAGTTGGGCCCCACCGCCGGAGTCATCGGCGCGGCCCGGCTCATCAGCGACCACCTGTTCTCACCCGCTTAGCGACACCCGCCGGCGGTGCCCGCGGCCGTTGAGCCGCACCGCCCTCCTGTACAGCGCGTCAGCGTGACCCTGCTCCTGCTCTGCCTGAGAACGCCTGCCTCCGCAGGCCGACCGAGCCCTGCAACCGGCCCGCACGCCCGCCAGGGGGAATCGCCATGGCACCAGAACCACCGCTGCTCAGGATGTCCGGCATCACCAAGTCGTTCCCCGGCGTCCGCGCCCTCGACGGCGTCGACCTGGACGTCCAGGCCGGCGAAGTGCACTGCCTGCTGGGCCAGAACGGCGCCGGCAAGTCCACGCTCATCAAGGTCCTCGCCGGCGTCCACCAGCCGGACGACGGCCGTCTCGACTGGCGCGGGGAGCCGGTCGTCCTCCGCTCGCCCGTCGCCGCCATGCGCCTCGGCATCGCCACGATCTACCAGGAACTCGACCTGGTGGAACACCTGTCGGTCGCCGAGAACGTGTACCTGGGGCACGAACCCACCGCCGCCGGCTTCGTCGTGCGCGGCAGGGCGGCGAAGGCCTCGACCGCCGCCCTGCTCGCGCGACTCGGGCATCCGGAGATCGATCCCGGCCGCGCGGTCGGCGAACTGCCCGCGGCACAGCAGCAGATCGTGTCCATGGCGCGGGCCCTCTCCCACGACGTGCGCCTCATCGTCATGGACGAACCGTCCGCCGCCCTCGACCCGGACGAGGTCGACAACCTCTTCCGCATCGTCGGCGACCTCACCGCGGACGGCGTCGCCGTCGTCTACATCTCGCACCGCCTGGAGGAGATCCGGCGGATCGGCGACCGCGTCACCGTCCTGAAGGACGGCCGGGCCGCCGCCGTCGGACTGCCCGCGAAGACCACCCCGACCCGCGAGATCGTCGCGTTGATGACCGGGCGCGACGTCGCCTACGTCTTCCCGGACCGGCCGGACACCCGCGTGACCTCCGGCGAGCCCCTGCTCGAGGTCCGCGGCCTCGCCCGCACGGGTGAGTTCGAACCGCTCGATCTCACCGTGCACCCCGGCGAGATCGTGGGGCTGGCCGGGCTCGTCGGCTCCGGACGCTCCGAGATCCTGGAGACGATCTACGGCGCCCGCCGGCCCAGCGCGGGCCACGTCAGCGTGGACGGCCGCGCGCTGCGACCGGGAAGCGTGCGCGCCGCCGTCCGGGCCGGTCTCGGCCTCGCCCCCGAGGAACGCAAGGCGCAGGCGCTGCTCATGCTGGAGTCCGTCACCCGCAACGTGTCGGTGTCCTCCCTGTCCCGCTTCGCGCGCGCCGGCTGGCTCGACCGGGGCGCCGAGCGCGCCGCCGCGCGGGCCGTGACCCGCGAGCTGTCCCTGCGCCCGGACGACCCGTCCGTCCCCGTGCGCACCCTCTCCGGCGGCAACCAGCAGAAAGCGGTCCTGGCCCGCTGGCTGCTGCGCGGCTGCCGGGTGCTGCTGCTCGACGAACCGACCCGCGGGGTCGACGTCGGGGCCCGCGCCGAGCTGTACGCGGTCATCCGCCGCCTCGCCGACGAGGGCCTCGGTGTCCTGCTGGTCTCCAGCGAGGTGCCCGAGGTGCTCGGCCTCGCCGACCGCGTCCTGGTGCTCCGCGAGGGCCGCGTCGTGCACACCGCTCCCGCCCGGGAGCTCGACGAACACCGCGTACTCGACCTCGTCATGGAAGGAAGCCCGGCGTCATGACGCAGCCCGTCTCCCCGCCCCGGGGCAGCGCCGAAACGGCGGCACCGGTGAGCGAACCGCCCGCCTGGCGCACCCTCGCCGCCCGCACGGACGTGCGCACCCTCTCGCTCCTCGGCGTGCTCCTCGCCCTCATCGCCGTCGGCGGCCTCACCAGGCCGGACGAGTTCCTGGACACCCGCAACCTGCAACTCGTCCTGACCCAGGCCTCCGTCGTCGGGGTCGTCACCGTCGGCATGACCTTCGTCATCACCTCCGGCGGCATCGACCTGTCGGTCGGCGCGATCGTCGCCCTCGCCTCGGTGTGGGCGACGACGGTCGCCACGCAGGAATACGGTCTCGCCGGGATCCTGTTCACCGCGGTCGTCGTCGGCGTGGGCTGCGGCCTGGTCAACGGGCTGCTCGTGGCGTACGGCGCGATGGTCCCGTTCATCGCGACCCTGGCCATGCTGGCCTCGGCGCGCGGACTGGCCCTGCAGATCACGGACGGCCGGACGCAGATCGTCACCGTCGACGCGGTCCTCCGGCTCGGTGAACGCGACGCCTACGTGCTGGGCGTCCCGCCGCTGGTGCTGGTCTTCGCGTTCGTGACCGTCGTCGGCTGGCTCGTCCTCAACCGCACCACCTTCGGCCGGCGCACGATCGCCGTCGGCGGCAACCCCGAGGCCGCCCGGCTCGCGGGCATCGACGTCCGCCGCCAGCGGCTGTACCTGTACCTGCTGTCCGGACTGTGCTGCGGCATCGCGGCCTTCCTGCTGATCGTCCTGTCCGGCTCGGGCCAGAACACCAACGGCAACCTGTACGAACTGGACGCGATCGCCGCCGCGATCATCGGCGGCACCCTGCTCAGCGGCGGCCGGGGCACCGTCACGGGCTCCGTGCTGGGTGTCCTGATCTTCACCACCATCACGAACATCTTCGCTCTGAACAACCTGCAGAGCGACGTCCAGCAGATCGCCAAGGGCGCGATCATCGTCGCCGCCGTGCTGGTCCAGCGCCGGTCGACGAGCACGACCTGAGGAAAGGGTTCACCGCCATGCCAGAGCTCACGAGCCGCAGAGGACTGCTCTTCGGGACCGCCGCCGCGTCGGCCGGTGCTCTCCTCGCCGGATGCACCAGCAACGAGCCGAAGGACGAGAAGCCGGCCGCCGAGGACAAGCCGGCCGACGACAGGCCCGGCAAGCACGTCACCATCGGGTTCGCCGGTCCGCAGGCCGACCACGGCTGGCTCAACGCCATCAACGACAACGCCAGGAGCCGCGCCGCGACGTACCGGGACGTCACGCTGGAGATCACCGAGGGCTCCAACGACACCGCCTCCCAGATCGGGCAGATCGAGACGCTCATCAACAAGAAGGTCGACGTGCTGGTCGTGCTGCCCGCCGACGGCAAGGCGCTCACGCAGGTCGGCCTGAAGGCGATGCGCGCGGGCATCCCCGTGGTCAACCTCGACCGGGTCTTCGACAGCCCGCAGGCGTACCGCTGCTGGATCGGCGGCGACAACTACGGCATGGGCCTCAACGCCGGCCACTACATCGGCGAGAAGCTCAAGGGCAAGAAGAACGCCCGGGTCGTCGAACTGGCCGGACTGGACAACCTGGAACTCACCAAGCAGCGCACCCGGGGCTTCGACGACGCCCTGAAGAACTACCCCGACATCAAGAAGGTGGCCCGGCAGGCCGCCGATTTCACCGTCGAGTCCGGGCAGGCCAAGATGGCCCAGCTGCTGCAGGCGCAGCCCGAGTTCGACGCGCTGTGGAACCACGACGACGATCAGGGCGTGGGCGCGCTGCGCGCCGTCGAGCAGGCCGGACGCGACGACTTCCTGATGGTCGGCGGCGCGGGCGCGCTGTCCGCGTTCCAGGCCATCAAGCGGGGCGACGGCGTCCTGAAGGCCACCGTCCTCTACCCGCCGACCATGGCCGCGTCCGCGATCGACCTCGCCCGCGCCCTCGGCCAGGGCAAGGGCGTCGGCGGGCTCGCCGAGTTCGAGATCCCCACCGCGCTCACGCTCTACTCGGCCGTCGTCGACAAGGACAACGTCGACCGGTACATGTCCACCGGCTTCCGGTGAGGACGCCCGGCACCGCAGGACGCCCGGCACCGCAGGACGCCCGGCGCCACGGGCCCGAGCCGCCGCTCGGCCCCCCACCGCGCCACCACGACGAGGAGGACACCGCATGGGACAGCCGCAGCAGCCCGCCGGGGCCGGGGCGCACGCAGGGGCCCGGACCGGCGCGAGCCCCGGCGACGACACGGGCGACGGTTCCGGCAGGCCGCCGCTCGGCGTGGGCATGGTCGGCTACGCCTTCATGGGGGCCGCGCACTCCCAGGGGTGGCGGACCGTCGGCCACGTCTTCGACCTGCCGCGCCGGCCCGTCCTCGCCGCGATCTGCGGACGCGACGGACAGGCGGTGCGGGCCGCGGCCGAACGGCACGGCTGGGCCGCCGCCGAGACCGACTGGCGGGCCCTGATCGCACGGGACGACGTCGACCTCGTCGACATCTGCACCCCCGGCGACAGCCACGCCGAGATCGCCCTCGCCGCCCTCGCCGCCGGCAAGCACGTCCTGTGCGAGAAGCCCCTCGCCAACTCCGTCGAGGAGGCCGAGGCCATGACCGAGGCGGCCGAAACGGCCCACCGGCGCGGACAGGTGGCCATGGTCGGCTTCAACTACCGCCGGGTACCCGCCACCGCGCTGGCCCGGACCATGGTCGCCGAGGGCCGGCTGGGCGCCCTGCGCCACGTCCGCGTGACCTATCTCCAGGACTGGCTGGTCGACCCCGCCTTCCCGCTGACCTGGCGGCTGCGCAGGGAACGGGCCGGGTCGGGCGCCCTCGGCGACCTCGGCGCGCACATCGTCGACCTCGCCCAGCACCTGACCGGGGAGCGGCTCGCCGGGGTCTCCGCGCTCACCGAGACGTTCGTACGCCGGCGTCCCCTGCCCGGCGCGGCGGCCGACGCACCCGCCGCCCCCGCGGCCGACGGCACCGGAGAGGTCACCGTGGACGACGCCGTGCTGTTCACCGGCCGCTTCCCCTCCGGGGCGCTCGCCTCCTTCGAGGCCACCCGGTACGCCACCGGACGCAAGAACGCCCTGCGCGTCGAACTCAACGGCGAGCGCGGCTCGCTGGCCTTCGACCTGGAGCGCCTCAACGAACTCTCCTACCACGACGCCACCGAGCCGGCCGCGCACGCGGGCTTCCGCCGCATCCTGGTCACCGAGGCCGACCACCCCTACCTCGACGCGTGGTGGCCGCCGGGCCACGGCCTCGGCTACGAGCACACCTTCGTGCACCAGGCCCGCGACCTGGTGCGGGCCGTCGCCGAGGGCCGCCGGCCGGACCCCTCCTTCGCCGACGGGCTGCAGGTGCAGCGCGTCCTCGCGGCAGTGGAGGAGAGCGCCGGGAAGAACTCCGTCTACACCCCCGTAACGGTCGCAGGAGGCCTCTAGCATGCCGCGCGCGTTCACGCTCTTCACCGGTCAGTGGGCCGACCTGCCGCTGGAGGAGGTCTGCCGGCTGGCCCGCGACTTCGGCTACGACGGTCTGGAACTCGCCTGCTGGGGCGACCACTTCGAGGTCGACAAGGCCCTCCGCGACCCCGGCTACCTGGCGTCGCGGCACCGGTTGCTCGACGCCCACGGCCTCAAGTGCTGGGCCGTCTCCAACCACCTGGTGGGCCAGGCGGTCTGCGACGCGATCATCGACGAGCGCCACCGCGCCATCCTGCCCGCCCGCATCTGGGGCGACGGCGAACCCGAGGGCGTACGGCGGCGGGCCGCGGCCGAGATGGCCGACACGGCCCGCGCGGCGGCGGCCTTCGGCGTCGACACGGTCGTCGGCTTCACCGGCTCCGCGATCTGGCACCTGGTCGCCATGTTCCCGCCCGCTCCCGAGTCCATGATCGAGCGCGGCTACGACGACTTCGCGTCGCGCTGGAACCCGATCCTCGACGTCTTCGACGCCGAGGGCGTGCGGTTCGCCCACGAGGTCCACCCGAGCGAGATCGCCTACGACTACTGGACCACGCACCGCGCCCTGGAGGCCGTCGGGCGCCGGCCGGCCTTCGGCCTCAACTTCGACCCGTCGCACTTCGTGTGGCAGGACCTCGACCCCGTCGGCTTCCTGTGGGACTTCCGCGACCGCATCTACCACGTCGACTGCAAGGAGGCCCGCAGACGCCTCGACGGGCGCAACGGCCGCCTCGGCTCGCACCTGCCCTGGGGCGACCCGCGCCGCGGCTGGGACTTCGTCTCCGCCGGCCACGGTGACGTGCCCTGGGAGGACGTCTTCCGGATGCTGCGCTCCATCGGCTACCGAGGTCCCGTCTCCGTCGAGTGGGAGGACGCCGGCATGGACCGGCTCCAGGGCGCCCCGGAGGCCCTGAGCCGCCTCAGGGCCTACGACTTCGAGCCGCCGTCGGCCTCCTTCGACGCGGCGTTCGGCGGCAACGGCTAGCCGGTCCGCCGGCACGGACCGGCGGCGGCCAGGAGACCGCCGCACGGCATCGCCCCGCGCGACCCCACGCTCGCGCGCGGTCCGGCCGTCCGGCGGCCACCGGCACGCGACACCTGTGACGTCCGGGACGACGCGCGCATCCCGGTCCACCCGCACCCGCCAGTACAACCAGCCCCACCTGGAGGCACTTGTGCACGGGAAACACGACACCACCCGCACCGACGGCGCCGCGCACCGCAGACGCCCGGCCTTACGCAAGGCGCTGGCCCTGCTCGGCACAGCCCTGCTCGCCGGCGCGTCCCTCACCCTCGCCGCCCCGCAGGCCGGCGCGGCCGGCACCGGCCGCGAGGCGGCGGCCGCCGAGGACTTCCAGCAGGTGACCCTCGCCAAGGGCGAGCCCGAGGTCGGCGAGCCCATGTCGCTCGCCGTGCTCCCGGACCGCTCGGTCCTGCACACCTCGCGCGACGGAGTGCTCCGCATCACCGACGCCGGGGGCGGCACCCGCATCGCCGGCCGACTCGACGTCTACACGCACGACGAGGAGGGCCTGCAGGGAGTCGGCGTCGATCCCCACTTCGCCGACAACCGCTTCGTCTACCTCTACTACGCGCCGCGGCTCGACACCCCCGAGGGCGACGCCCCCGAGACCGGCACCGCCGCGGACTTCGCGCGCTTCGACGGCGTCAACCGGCTCTCCCGGTTCGTCCTGAAGACGGACGGCACCCTCGACACGGCGAGCGAGAAGAAGATCCTCGACGTGCGGACGTCCCGCGGGATCTGCTGCCACGTCGGCGGTGACATCGACTTCGACGCGGCCGGCAACCTGTACCTGTCGACCGGGGACGACTCCAACCCCTTCCAGTCCGACGGCTTCACCCCCATCGACGAACGCGCCGACCGCAACCCGGCCTTCGACGCCCAGCGCACCTCGGCCAACACCGACGACCTGCGCGGCAAGATCCTGCGGATCAAGGTCGAGGCCGACGGTTCGTACTCGATACCCGACGGCAACCTCTTCGCCCCCGGAACGGACAGGACACGCCCGGAGATCTACGCGATGGGCTTCCGCAACCCGTTCCGCTTCAGCGTGGACAAGGCCACCGGCGTCCTCTACGTCGGCGACTACGGCCCCGACGCGGGCGCGGCCGACCCGGCCCGCGGCCCCGCCGGCCAGGTCGAGTTCGCGCGCGTCACCGCACCCGGCAACTTCGGCTGGCCGTACTGCACCGGCGACAACGACGCCTACCGCGACTTCGACTTCGCCACCAGGACGTCCGGTGAGGCCTTCGACTGCGCCGCCCCGAAGAACACCTCGCCCCACAACACGGGCCTGACCGACCTGCCCCCGGCGCAGCCGGCCTGGATCCCCTACGACGGGCCGTTGGTGCCCGAGTTCGGCGACGGCTCCGAATCCCCGATGGGCGGACCGGTCTACCGCTACGACGCCTCGCTCGACTCGCCCGTCAAGTTCCCGGAGGCGTACGACGGCGACTTCTTCGCCGGCGAGTTCGGCCGCCGCTGGATCAAGCGCATCTCCAGCGACGCCAACGGGACCGTCCAGTCGATCAACCCCGTGCCGTGGAACGGCACCCAGGTGATGGACATGGCGTTCGGCCCCGACGGCGCGCTGTACGTCCTCGACTACGGCACCGGATGGTTCGGCGGCGACGCCAACTCCGCGCTGTACCGCATCGAGAACGCCACCGGCGGCCACTCACCGGTCGCGCAGGCCGCCGCCGACCGGACCTCGGGCCAGGCGCCGCTGAAGGTCCGCTTCTCCTCCGCCGGCACGACCGACGCCGACGGCGACACGCTCACCTACCGGTGGGACTTCGGCGACGGCACCACCTCCACCGAGGCCAACCCCACCCACCGGTACCGCGGCAACGGCACCTACACGGCGACGCTCACCGCCAAGGACGGCACCGGCCGCACCGGAAGCGCCGGCGTGCAGGTCGTCGTCGGCAACACCGCCCCCACCGTCACCCTGCAACTCCCCCAGAACGGGCAGCTGTTCGACTTCGGGGACGCGGTGCCGTTCACGGTGCAGGTCACCGACCCGGAGGACCAAAGCATCGACTGCTCCAAGGTCAAGGTCAGCTTCATCCTCGGCCACGACAGCCACGGACACCCGCTGACCTCGGCCAACGGCTGCTCCGGCACCATCAGGACCAGCGCCGACGGCGGCCACGACGAGGACGCCAACATCTTCGGCGTCTTCGACGCCGAGTACACCGACGGCGGAGGCGGCGGCCAGGCGGCCCTCACCTCGCACGACCAGAACGTCGTCCAGCCACGGCACCGCCAGGCCGAGCACTTCGGCGGCTCCTCGGGCGTCGCGGTGATCACCAAGGCCGCCGCGCACGGCGGCAGGACGGTGGGCGACATCCACGACGGCGACTGGATCTCCTTCACGCCGTACGCCCTCGGCAACGCCCGGAAGATCACGGCGCGCGTCTCCTCGGCCGGCGCGGGCGGCACCCTCGAGATACGCGCCGGTTCGCCGACCGGACGGCTCCTGGGCAAGGCGACCGTCCCGGTGACCGGCGGCTGGGAGACCTTCCAGGACGTCACCGCGGACCTCTCCAGGGCCCCCGCGGGCACCACGACGCTCCACCTGGTCTTCCGCGGCAGCGGCACCCGGGCCCTGTACGACGTGGACGACTTCACCTTCACGACCGGCTGAAAGGAGTGAGTCGTATGGCGACACCAGCACGCACAGCGACCGCCGTCGTCGGAGCCGCCCTGCTCCTCGGCTGCGTGACGGGACCGGCCGCGTCCACGACCGGCGCCCCGTCCCCCGACGAGCGGGTGCTCGTCTTCTCCAAGACGGCCGGCTACCGGCACGACTCGATCCCCGAAGGCGTCGCCGCCGTGCAGGAGCTCGGCGCCACGGCCGGCTTCGCGGTCGACGCCACCGAGGACGCCGGGGCGTTCACCGCGGCGAACCTGCAGCGGTACGCCGCGGTCGTCTTCCTGTCCACGACCGGCGACGTCCTCGACGGCGCCCAGCAGCGCGCCTTCGAGGGGTACATCCGGGGCGGCGGCGGGTACGTCGGCGTGCACGCCGCCGCCGACACCGAGTACGACTGGGCCTTCTACGGGGGCCTGGTCGGCGCCTACTTCCGGTCGCACCCGGCGGTCCAGCCGGCCCGGGTGGACGTCGAGGACCGCGGACACCCGGCGACCGCCGCGCTGCCCGGGGTCTGGAACCGCACCGACGAGTGGTACGACTACCGCTCGAACCCCCGGGCGCGGGCCCGCATCCTCGCCACGCTCGACGAGTCGTCGTACACCGGCGGCGCCATGAACGGCGACCATCCGATCGCCTGGTGCCAGACCTACCAGGGCGGCCGCGCCTTCTACACCGGCGGCGGCCACACCGGGGAGTCCTACGCCGAACCCGCCTTCCGGCAGCACCTGCTGGGCGGGATCCGCTGGGCGACCGGCGCCGCACAGGCGGACTGCCGCCCGGAGACCGGCTACCGGCCGCTGTTCGACGGCACCCGGGAATCGCTGACCGACTGGAAGCAGGCGGGCCCCGGCTCGTTCACCCTCGGCGACGACGGCACGCTGACGTCGACCGGCGGCATGGGCCTGCTCTGGTACGCGGGCAAGAGCTTCGGCGCGTACTCCCTGAAGCTCGACTGGAAGACCGCCGGCGACGACAACTCCGGCGTGTTCGTGGGCTTCCCGCCCTCGGACGACCCGTGGTCGGCGGTGGACAACGGTTACGAGATCCAGATCGACGCCACGGACGTGCCCGAGAAGACCACCGGATCCGTCTACGGCTTCCGGTCCGCCGACCTGGACAAGCGCGATCGCGCGCTGAACCCGCCGGGGGAGTGGAACACGTACGAGATCCGTGTGGAGGGCGAACGGGTCCGCATCTATCTCAACGGTGTGAAGATCAACGACTTCACCAACACCGATCCGGCCCGGAGCCTGCGTGACGGGCACATCGGCCTGCAGAACCACGGAGCCGACGACACGGTGTCCTTCCGCGACGTGCGGATCAAGGAACTGCCCGTGAAGGCCGGCTGAGCGGCGGCGGACGGGGGACTGCGGACCCCCGTCCGCCGTGCCGGCCCCACCGCTCCGGCACTCGCACGCTGCCCGGGATCGCGCACGACAAGGAGGCTGCCCATGTCCGCGTCCCTTCCCCCCGCCCGAGTCGGTGTCTGGCTGATCGGAGCACGCGGCTCCGTCGCCACCACCGTCGTCGCCGGGTGCGCCGCCGTCACCGCGGGTCTGCATCCGCCCACCGGGATGGTCACCGAGACCGCCCCCTTCGCCGGCTGCGGCCTGCCCGGCCTGCCGTCCCTCGTCTTCGGCGGGCACGACACGCTGAGCTGCCCGCTGCCCAAACGCGCCGAGGCGCTCGCCGCCGGCGGCGTCCTCCCGCACGGCCTGCCGTCCGCCGTCGCCGCCGAACTCACCGCCGCCGACCGCGAGATCAGAGCGGGCGGCCCCCTCCCCGGAGACACGCGCGACCCCGAGGACCTGGTGACGGCGTTCGCGAGCGACATCCAGGACTTCGTGCACCGCCACGGCCTCGCCCGGGCCGTCGTGGTCAACGTCGCGTCCACCGAGCCCGCACCGACCGGCCGGGACCTTCCCGCCAGCTCCCTCTACGCCGCAGCCGCCCTGCGCGCCGGCTGCCCGTACGTGAACTTCACGCCCTCCACCGGCCTGCAGCACCCGGCGCTGGCACGGGCGGTCCAGTCGTCCGGCCTCCCCTACGCCGGACGCGACGGCAAGACCGGTCAGACGCTCCTGCGGTCCGTGCTGGGCCCGATGTTCGCGCAGCGCGCCCTCGCGGTACGCGCCTGGTCCGGCACCAACCTGCTCGGCGGCGGGGACGGCGCCGCCCTGGCGGACCCCGCTGCCGCCGCCGCGAAGAACGCGGGCAAGGAACGCGTCCTCGCCGACACGCTCGGCACCGCCCCCGAGGGGCAGGTCCACATCGACGACGTGCCCGCCCTCGGCGACTGGAAGACCGCCTGGGACCACATCGCCTTCGACGGCTTCCTCGGCGCGCGCATGGTGCTCCAGACCACCTGGCAGGGCTGCGACTCGGCCCTGGCCGCGCCCCTGGTCCTGGATCTGGCCCGGCTCACCGCCCGGGCCCACGAGGCCGGGCTCACCGGTCCCCTCGCCGGCCTCGGCTTCTACTTCAAGGACCCGGTGGGCCAGGGCCCCTCCGCCCTCGGCGAGCAGTACGCGGCCCTCGTGCGGTTCGCGCGGCGGCTGCGGGAGAGCGACCGGTGAGCCGCCGGCCCGGCCCGCCGGCCCGCCCCCGCCTCACCGCCTGGGCGGAACTCCTGCGGGTGCCCGCCCTGTTCACCGTCCCCGGTGACGCCCTGGCCGGCGCGGCCGCGGTCGCCCCGCGCCCCGGCCCCCGCACCCTCCTCGCCGTCGGCTCCTCCCTCCTCCTGTACGAGGCGGGCATGGCCCTCAACGACTGGGCCGACCGCCACGAGGACGCCGCGGAACGCCCGCACCGCCCCCTCCCGTCCGGCCGCATACGCCCGGCCGCCGCGCTCGCCGCGGCCGGCGCCCTCACCGGCGCCGGCCTGGCCCTGGCCGCCCGCGCCGGCCGCCCCGCGCTCGCGGTCGCCGTCCCCCTCGCGGGCACCGTCTGGGCGTACGACCTCGCCCTGAAGCACACCCCGGCAGGCCCGGCGGCGATGGCCGCGGCCAGGAGCCTGGACCTGCTCCTCGGCGCCGCGGCCACCGCCGGGCGCACCCGCGAGGCCCTCGCCCCCGCGGCGCTGCTCGGCGCCCACACCCTCGCGGTGACGGCGGTCTCCCGGCAGGAGGCCCGGGGAGGCTCCTCGCGGGCTCCTCTGGCGGCACTGACCGCGACCGGCGTCCTGACCCACCTGCTGAGCCGCCGCCGCACCCGGCCGCGGACGCCCGGGGAGCCGGCGCGCAGCACGCCGGCCCCCGGCCCCGCCGGGCATCCGCACCACCCCTTCGCACTCCCGGCGGGCCGAGGGGCAGCAGCCGCCCCCAGCCCGCCGGGCCCACCGCCCGCCGCGACCCGCACGGACGCCGGGACACCGGTGCGCACCGGGACGGGAGCGGCCGCGGACCCGCGCACCGGCTCCCCGGCGGGCACCGCCGGCCGGGCAGGCCCCGGACGGTCCCCGGCGCACCGCGCCCCCCGGCCCGCCGCGGGTGACGTCCTGCCGGCGGCACTCGCCGTCGCGTACGCCGCGACCGCCGGCCGGCCCTACCTCCATGCCGCGCTCAACCCCTCGCCCCCGCTCACGCAGCGGGCCGTCGGCGGCGGCATCCGCGCCATGATCCCGCTCCAGGCCGCACTGGCCGCCCGCTCCGGCGCCCGCGCCACCGCGCTGCTCACCGCCGCCCTGGCCCCGGCGGCACGGAGGTTCGCGAGGAAGGTGAGCATCACATGAACGCCGCAACCCCGGCCCCCGAGCCGCCGGCCGGGCACCCCGCCCGGCACAGCCCCACCCCCGCCGCGGCCACCGCCCCGCAGCGCCGGATCCGCCTCGGATACGGCACCAACGGCCTCGCCGACCTCCGCCTCGGCGACGCCCTGGACCTGCTCGCCGACCTCGGCTACGACGGCGTCGGCCTCACCCTCGACCACATGCACCTCGACCCGCTCGCCCGCGACCTCGCCGCCCGCACCCGCCGGGTCGCGCGGCGGCTGGACGCGCTCGGCCTGCAGGTCACCGTCGAGACCGGCGCCCGCTACGTGCTCGACCCGCGCCGCAAACACGGGCCCTCGCTGCTCGACCCCGACCCGGACGACCGCGCCCGCCGCGCCGACCTGCTGATCCGGGCCGTGCGCGTCGCCGCGGACCTCGGCGCCCACGCGGTGCACTGCTTCAGCGGCGTCCCCCCGGCCGCGACGGACGAGGACACCGCGTGGGCCCGGCTGGCGCGGACACTCGCCCCGGTCCTGGAAGCGGCCGCAGCCGCCGGTGTCCCGCTCGCCGTGGAACCCGAACCCGGTCATCTGCTCGCGACCCTCGCCGACTTCCACCGCCTCCGCCGGACGCTCGGCGACCCGGACGCCCTCGGACTCACCCTCGACATCGGCCACTGCCAGTGCCTCGAGCCCCTGGCTCCCGCCGACTGCGTACGCGCCGCCGCCCCCTGGCTGCGGCACGTGCAGATCGAGGACATGCGCCGCGGCGTCCACGAGCACCTCCCGTTCGGGGACGGCGAGATCGACTTCCCGGCCGTCCTCGCGGCCCTCGCCGCCACCGGGTACCAGGGCCTGACCGTCGTCGAACTGCCCCGCCACTCCCACGCCGGCCCCCACTTCGCCGCGCACTCCCTGGACTTCCTCCGCCGGGCCGCCGCGTCCGCCGGGCACCCCCTGCCGGACACCCCGGCCGCGGACACCCCGGCCCCGGACACCCCGGCCCCGGGCCCGGCAGACCCCACCGAAGACCCCGCCCGCCACCCGCGACGGACTCCCCACACCGGCGGCACCCCGCCTCACGCACGCCTCGCCGGCGCGCCCGGCGCCGGCCCCGAAGGGAGAACCCCGTGACCGACCCGCACACGCACCCGGGCACCACCCTCGCCCGCATCCGGCCGGACGACCTCCGTGCCCGCCTCGCCGCCCGGCTCGACGACGCCGCCCGGGACTGGCTCGACCAGGCGCTGGGCGAAGCGGCCGCCCACCCCGGCGCCCGCGGCCCCATCTCGGTGTGGGAACTGCGCATCGCCGAGGCCGGCCGGCGCTGCGGCCCCGAACACGCCGACGTCGCCCGGCTCCTGATCCTGCACGCGGCCCGCGCGGACGCGGCCGCCCTGACCCGCGTCTACCGCCAGGGCACCGCCGCCGAGCGCCGCGCGGTGCTGCACGCCCTGCCCCACCTCGTGCCGGGCCCCGACGCCCTGCCGCTGGTCGAGGACGCCCTGCGCACCCATGACACCCGGCTCGTCGCCGCCGCCGTCGGCCCCTACGCCGCCCGCCACCTGGACGCCCACCTCTGGCGGCACGCCGTCCTGAAGTGCCTGTTCACCGGGGTGCCCGTCGACGAGGTGGCCGGGCTGCCGCAACGCGCCCGCGGCGACGCCGAACTGGCCCGCATGCTCCGCGACTACGCCGCGGAGCGCTCCGCGGCCGGCCGCACCGTGCCCGGCGACCTGTACCGCGTTCTGGCCCTGACCGACCCCACGGCCACCCGGCCCCACCCGGACGGCACCGACGGCGAGGAGTCCTGATGCGCATCTTCGACCCGCACATCCACATGACCTCCCGGACCACCGACGACTACGAGGCGATGCATGCCGCGGGGGTGCGCGCGGTGGTCGAGCCCGCCTTCTGGCTGGGCCAGCCCCGCACCTCCCCGGCGTCCTTCCGCGACTACTTCGACTCCCTGCTCGGCTGGGAGCCCTACCGCGCCGCCCAGTACGGCATCACCCACCACTGCACCCTGGCCCTCAACCCGAAGGAGGCCAACGACCCGCGCTGCACGCCCGTGCTGGAGGAGCTGCCCCGCTACCTGGTCAAGGACCAGGTCGTGGCGGTCGGGGAGATCGGCTACGACGCGATGACGCCGGCCGAGGACACCGCGCTGGCCGTGCAGCTGCAGCTGGCCGCCGACCACGGGCTGCCGGCCCTGGTGCACACTCCGCACCGGGACAAGGCGGCCGGGCTGCGCCGCACCCTGGACGTGGTGCGGGAGTCCGCACTCGCCCCGGACCGGGTGCTGGTCGACCACCTGAACGAGACGACGGTCCGCCGGGCCAAGGACAGCGGCTGCTGGCTGGGCTTCTCCGTCTATCCCGACACCAAGATGGACGAGCGGCGCATGGTGGAGATCCTGCGCGCCTACGGGACGGAGCGGGTGCTGGTCAACTCCGCGGCCGACTGGGGCAGAAGCGACCCGCTGGGGCCCCGCAGGGTCGGTGACCTGATGCTCGCCGAGGGCTTCGGCGAGGACGACGTCGACCGGGTGCTGTGGCGCAACCCGGTCGCCTTCTACGGCCGAAGCGGCCGTCTCGTCCTCGACGTACCCGAGACGGCCGCGACCCACGAGGGGAACTCCGTCCTGCGCGGCGAGCTGCGGGACGACGGCCTGCGGCCGGACCGGGACGGCGAGCACCGCGGCGGCGTCCCGGTACCGGAGGGGTGACCCGTGCGCTTCCGCCATCCCGACGGGTCCACCGTCCACGTCGCCTACTGCACCAACGTGCACCCGGCCGAGACCCTCGACGGCGTCCTCGCCCAGCTCCGCGACCACTGCGAACCCGTACGCCGGCGCCTGGGCCGCGACCGGCTCGGCATCGGGCTGTGGCTGGCCGAGGACGCCGCCCACGCCCTCGTCAGCGACCCGTCCGCGCTGCGCGGCCTGCGCTGCGCGCTCGACCGGCGCGGCCTGGAGGTCGTCACCCTCAACGGCTTCCCCTACCAGGGCTTCGGCGCGGAAGAGGTCAAGTACCGCGTGTACCGGCCCGACTGGGCCGACCCCGAGCGGCTCGCCCACACCACCGCCCTCGCCCGGGTCCTCGCCGGCCTCCTGCCGGAGGACGTCACCGAAGGCACCGTCTCCACCCTGCCGCTGGCCTGGCGCACCGCCTACGACGACGAGCGTGCCAGGGCCGCCCGCACGGCCCTGCTCACCCTGGCCGAACGCCTCGACGCCCTCGACGACCTCACCGGCCGCTCCATCCGCGTCGGCCTGGAGCCCGAGCCGGGCTGCGCGGTGGAGACCACCGCCGACGCCATCGCCCCGCTCACCCGGATCGGCCACCCCCGCATCGGCGTCTGCGTCGACACCTGCCACCTCGCCACCTCCTTCGAAGACCCGCACACCGCGCTCGCCGCGCTCGCCGCGGCCCGCGTCCCCGTCGTCAAGTCCCAGCTCTCCGCCGCCCTGCACGCCGAACACCCCCGCCTCCCCGAGGTCCGCGCCGCGCTCGCCGCCTTCGACGAGCCGCGCTTCCTGCACCAGACCCGCACCGCCACCGCCACCGGCCTGCGCGGCACCGACGACCTGGGCGAAGCCCTGGCCGGCGGAGCCCTCCCCGACACCTCCCCGTGGCGCGCTCACTTCCACGTGCCCCTGCACGCGGCTCCCGCCGCTCCCCTCACCTCCACCCTGCCCGTGCTGCGCGCCGCGCTGACCGGCCTGGTCGGCGGCCCGCACCCGATGACCCGGCACCTGGAGGTGGAGACCTACACCTGGCAGGCCCTGCCACCCGGACTGCGGCCACGGACCCGCTCCCAGCTCGCCGACGGCATCGCCGCGGAACTCGCCCTCGCCCGCGACCTGCTGACGGACCTCGGCCTGAAGGAGCTCCCATGAGTTACTCCGACGCACCGCCCGGTGGCCCCGTCCCGCTCCTCGTCCTGGACGTCGTCGGCCTCACCCCCCGTCTGCTGGACCACATGCCCCGGCTGAAGGCGCTCGGCCGGTCCGGCTCCCGCGCCCCGCTCGGCACGGTCCTGCCCGCCGTGACCTGCGCCGTCCAGTCCACCTTCCTGACCGGCGCGCACCCCGGCGAACACGGCGTCGTCGGCAACGGCTGGTACTTCCGCGAACTCGGCGAGGTGCTGCTGTGGCGCCAGCACAACCGCCTCGTCGCGGGGGACAAGCTGTGGGACGCCGCACGCCGCGCCCACCCCGGCTACACGGTCGCCAACATCTGCTGGTGGTACGCCATGGGCGCCGACACCGACATCACCGTCACCCCCCGCCCGGTCTACCACGCCGACGGCCGCAAGGAACCCGACTGCTACACCCGCCCACCGGCCCTGCACGGGGAACTCACCGAGAAACTCGGCACCTTCCCGCTGTTCCACTTCTGGGGCCCCGGCGCCGACCTCGTGTCCAGCCGCTGGATCATCGACGCCACCCGCCACGTCATGCGCACCCGCCGCCCCGACCTGATCCTCGCCTACCTCCCCCACCTCGACTACGACCTGCAGCGCTTCGGCCCGGACGACCCCCGCTCCCACAAGGCGGCCGCCGACCTGGACGCGGCCGTGGCGCCGCTGCTCGACGAGGCCCGCGCGGCGGGCCGCACCGTCGTCGCCCTGTCCGAGTACGGCATCACCCGCGCCGATCGCCCCGTCGACGTCAACCGCGCCCTGCGCCGCGCCGGCCTGCTCGAGGTGCACACCCAGGACGGCATGGAATACCTCGACCCGGCGGCCTCGCGGGCCTTCGCCGTCGCCGACCACCAGATCGCCCACGTCTACGTCCGCAGACCCGAGGACCTGGCGGCCACCCGGGCGGTCCTCGCCGACCTGCCCGGCATCGCGTGCCTCCTGGACGACGAGGGCAAGAAGACCCATCACCTCGACCATCCCCGCTCGGGCGAACTGGTCGCCGTCGCGGAACCGGACGCCTGGTTCACGTACTACTACTGGCTGGACGACGCCCGAGCGCCCGACTTCGCGCAACTGGTCGAGATCCACCGCAAACCCGGCTACGACCCGGCCGAACTGTTCCTGGACCCCCTCGATCCCTACGTCAGGGTCAAGGCGGCGGGCGCGGTGGCCCGCAAGAAGCTCGGCCTGCGCTACCGCATGGCGGTCGTGCCGCTGGACCCCTCGCCCGTCCGGGGCAGCCACGGCCGCCTTCCCGAGAGCGACGACGACGGTCCGCTCATCCTGTGCTCCACCCCCCGTGCGCTCGGCGACCGCGTCGCGGCCACCGAGGTGAAATCCCTGCTGCTCCGCCTGGCCGGTCTGTCGTTGACACGGTCCGACGAGCCACCGGCCGGCGCCCCCAGCGCTCCCGGACGCGCCCCGGGCACCGGTTCGCTCCCCGCGCACCGGGCGCACCCACCGGCGCCGACCGGCACCGTCCCCGGCGCGGCCGGACACCCACCGGCACGCCCGCCAGCCGCACACCGACCCGAAAGGGAGACCTCGTGACCGCCTCGAACGACGGATCCGGAACCGGCGACGCCCTGCGCCGCACCCTCGGCATCAGCCGCCGCCGCTTCCTCAGCACCTGCACCGCCGCCGCCACCGCGGCCGTCGCCGCACCCGTCCTCGGCTCCTCACCCGCCCTGGCCCAGGACCGCGGCCGGGACCGGCGCCACGGCGGCGACGTCCTCGTCCCTGCGGACCGGCGGGGCATCATCCTCTACACCGTCCGGGACGCGACGGGCCGCGACCCGCTCGCCACGGACCTGCCCTCCGGCTTCCGCGAGGTCTTCGCGCAGCTGTCGCGCTACGGCTACCGGCAGGTGGAGTTCGCCGGATACGGCCAGCACGCCAACGCCCCCGGCGGCGCCGACCTGGAGTCGGTCGCGGGCGCCCGGCTGCTGCGCTCCTGGCTCGACGCCCACGGGCTGCGCGCGCAGGGCAACCACGGCTTCATCCCGTCCTCGTGGCCCCTGACGACCGCCGACCTCGACACCTTCAAGAAGCACCTGGAGATCGCCAACATCCTCGGCATGGACCACATGGGCACCGGTGGCGACCCCACCGGCAGCGCCTACCGCGCCGACTGGGACGTGGCGGCGGACAAGTGGAACACGCTCGGCGAGATCGCCCGGCGCGCGGGCGTCAAGCTGTACACCCACAACCACGACGCGGCCTACGACTTCCTGCTCGACGGGGGCCCGCTGGACGACCGGGGCCGCCCCACCCGCAGCTCCGGCATCCGCAGACTGGAGTACTTCCTGAAGGTCACCGACCCGAAGTCCGTGTGGCTGGAGATGGACGTCTTCTGGGCGCACGTCGCCCAGTACAAGTTCCGCACCTACACCGCCCACGACGGCTCCACCCGGGAGAGCGTCTTCGACCCGGCCGGGCTCGTCGAACGCCACAACAGGCGCTACCCGCTCTTCCACGCCAAGGACGGCACGGTCGACACCACGAACGGCATGGGCTACGAGATGGTGCCCTTCGGCACGGGCGACATCGACTACACCGCGTTCTTCTCCCGCGTCGGCACACGGCACCATCCGATGGTCGAGCAGGACGACGCGCCGAGCGCCACGGACCCCGGCCAGTCGCTGAGGTACGCCCGGATCGGCTACGACAACCTCGCGGCCCTGCGCAGGAGGTGCCGCTGACACCGGTCGCGCCGGCGCGGCGTCCGCCCCGCTCGGATGCCGCCGCCGGCGCACCGCCGCTCCGCCCCCGCCGCTCCGCCCTCGTCGCGCCGGCCGTCGCAGGCGCCGGCCGGTCGCAGGCCGGTCGCAGGCGCCGCGGGCGGACGCGGTGTGTCACCGCCGTGCCGTCCCGGCGGCGCTCAGCGGAAGGTGTCGCACCGGTCCATGTCCCCGGTGCGGCGGCCACGCTCGAACCACTGCTGACGCTGTTCGGCCGAGCCGTGGGTCCAGGTGTCCGGGGTCACCCGCCCCTGGTACCGCTCCTGGATCCGGTCGTCGCCGACGGCCGCGGCCGCGTCCAGCCCGTCCCGGATGTCCGCGTCCGTGAGGCTCGTGATCAGCGGCCTGCCCGTGGACTCGTCCGCGGCCGTCGTCGCGTGGTGCGCCCACACGCCGGCGTAGCAGTCGGCCTGGAGCTCCGTCCTGACCGAGGCGCTGTCGGCGCCGGTCAGCCCGTCCCGTGACTTCTCCAGCGTGCCCTCGAGGTCCTGGACGTGGTGCCCGTACTCGTGTGCCACCACGTAGGCCTGGGCGAAGGGCCCGCCGGTCGCCCCGAACTTCGTCCGCAGTTCGCGGAAGAAGTCGAGATCGAGGTAGACCTTCCGGTCACCGGGGCAGTAGAAGGGCCCCACCGCCGACGTGGCGGCGCCGCAGGCCGTGTCCACCTGCCGGCTGAAGAACACCGTCGGCGCCGCGGTGTACGAACGGTGGCGGCGCCGGAACTCCTGCGTCCAGTAGTCCTGGACGCTGTTGACCACCGCCACGATGCGGCAGTCGTCCTTGGTGTTGGCGTCCTGCCCGGTGCGGCAGGACTGCTCCGCCCGGCCGGGGGAGGACATGGCCGGTGCGGGCCCGCCGCCACCGGAGGGCGATCCCGGCCCGTCGGGGCCGATGCCGAACACCAGGGCCACGACCAGCGCGACGAGGCCGGCGATGCCGCCGCCGATGGCCGCTCCGCCACCGGGGATCCGGCTGCCGCGCACGTCCTCCACCTCGGAGGCGTCCAGACGGGCGTTGTCGTCGAACTGCATGGAGGCCACCTTCGGGGTACGTCGTTGCCAGGTCGCTGCTCCGTGTACCCCGTTTGCCGTGCCCGGCGTCCTGCCGGCGCGCGGAGCCTGCCCCGGACGCGGAGACGCGGCGGTCCGCCGCACCCGCCCGGGCCCGGTGACACCGGGAACGGCGGATACGGCGGACCGGTCGGTACCGCGGTCTACAACTCCCTGATCCGGACGTCCCGGAACGAGACCACGTCCGTCGTGCTGTGCACCTGGAGCCCGATGTAGCCGGAGGCGAACCGCCGCCCGTCCGTGCCGGGGTCGCCCGAGCGCGGCGGCTCGAACTCCAGCCCGCCGACGTTGTCGAACTCGTTGATGAGCACGCCGTTGCGGTAGACCGAGTAGTGCTGGCCCACCACCCGGATCTCGTAGTCGTTCCAGGTGCCCTTCTGGGTCACTCCGGCGCCGGCGAGCCCCACCCGGTCGAAGCCGTAGACCGACCCGGTCTTGTACATGTCGCCACTGGGGCTGTCGAACACCTGGACCTCGTGGCCGTATTCGATGGCGACCCACTCCGGCCGTGTCTCCTCCGGGTGGTCGTGGACCCACGGGAAGCGCACGAACACACCCGAGTTGGCGTTTCCGGAACCGGGGGCGTCGTCACGCCACTGGAGTTTCAGCGAGAAGTCGCCGTAGGTCCGCTCGGGGAACCACAGCATGCCCAGACCCGGCTTCGTGGTGCCGGAGGTGATCGACCCGTCCGGGTTCGGCCGGAACGAGCCGCCGCCCACCTGCTCCCACTTCGCGAACGACTCCGGGGTGCCGTCGAGGATGGTCCGGTAGCCCTCGGTGCGGCCGGGCTCGCCGATCCCGGACCTGCGGGCGGCCTTGTCGATGGCCCGGCTCTCCCGCTTGTCGAGGACGCCCTCGGTCAGCAGCCGGTCCAGCACCCCCGTCACGTGCTTGAGGAACAGGGCGTGCGAGGTCCATTCCTTCTCGTCCTCGATCAGCTCGTTGATCCGGCACCGGTTGTTCGTCACCCGGTTGGGCACCCCCGAGTCGACCGTGCCGACGATCACCGTCAGCCGCTCGTCGTACTCCGGGCAGTCCGGCGCGGGCACCCCGCCGCCGGCCACCACCGTGAAGCTCACGGTCAGCGGCGCGGAGGTGTTGCCCGCCCTGTCGCTCGCCCGGTACGCCACGGTGTGGGCGCCGGCGCGGTCGACGACCACGGGCCCGGTGTACGCCAGGTAGGGGCCGCCGTCCAGGGAGTACTCCACGGCAGCGACGCCCGATCCGCCCTCGTCCGCGGCGCTCACGGTCACCCTGGCGTGGCCGACGTAGGCGCCGGCGGAGTTCCTCGTGCCCTCCACGGTGGCGCCGGTGACGGGCGGGGTGGTGTCCTGCGGGGGAGCGGCGACGACGGTGAACCGCACGTTCTTCTCCGCCGAGACGTTGCCCGCCTTGTCGGTGGCGCGGTAGCGCACGGTGTGGACGCCGGTCTGGTGCACCATCACGGGCGCGGTGTACGCCTGCCAGGCGCCGTCACCGACCGCGTACTCGATGGCGTTGACGCCGGACCCGGTGTCGGAGGCGGTGACGGTCACCGTGGCCATGCCGATGTACGCCCCGTCCGCGTCTCGCTCGCCGCTGACCGTCGCGGAGGTCTCCGGCGGCACGGTGTCGTCGGCCGGCCGGGCGACCACCGTGAAGGCCACGCTCTTCTCGGCGGCGGCGTTGCCCGCCTTGTCGAAGGCGCGGTAGCGGACCGTGTGGTCGCCGACCCGGTCGACGAC
This sequence comes from Streptomyces sp. NPDC006193, assembly GCF_040613915.1. Lineage (NCBI taxonomy): Bacteria > Bacillati > Actinomycetota > Actinomycetes > Kitasatosporales > Streptomycetaceae > Streptomyces > Streptomyces sp. NPDC006193. The sequence goes on along the minus strand of NZ_JBEXTB010000035.1, from coordinate 16,368 downwards.
GACGGGCGTGGTGTACGGCTGCCAGGCGCCGTCGGCGCCGAGCGCGTACTCGACGCGGTCGACACCCGAGCCGTCGTCGGTGGCGCCGATCGTCACGCTCGCCGAACCGACGTACTGGCCCTGGGCGTTCCGCGTGCCCGTGACCTCCGCCGACGTCGTGGGCGCCGTGGTGTCCGCACCGCCGCCCTGGGTCACCACCAGCACGCCCTTCATCTCCCCGTGCCCGGGGATCGTGCAGTGGTAGAAGTAGCGGCCGGGCGTCAGCGTGACCTCGGCGGTGTGCCGGCCGCCCTGGTCGTCGAAGGGGTTGGCGAGGATGTTGAGCTGCACGTCGCTGTTGTACTCGGGGTCGTTGGCGACGAAGGTCAGGGTGTGCGGCATGCCCATGGTGTTGCCGGTCGCCGCGCTGTTCTCGAAGACGATCGTCGCCGGGCCCGCCACCGCCGTGGCGGGCGCCGACCCGTACCGGGTGATGTCGTCGCCGGCGGTCCAGGTCAGGACCTGTTCCGCCGCGGCCCCGGCGGCCTCCGGCTGCCCGGCCGCGGGCACCGCCTGCAGGCCGAGCACCATCAGCAGGCCGGCCAGCAGGGCGGCCCACTTCCTTCGCCCGCGTATCACCGCGTCCCCCTCGCCAGTTGTCCGGCGGCCGGGGTGGGCCCGCCTCCGGTGTAGGTGACCCGCCACAGGGCCGACTTGGAGTCGGAGGTGAAGAAGCCGCGGCCGTAGTCGAGGACGTACAGCGCACCGTCCGGACCGAACTTCCAGTCCATCAGGTTCTTGATGCCGTTGTTCCCGGTCGGCACGATCTTCTTCAGTGACTCCGAGTGCACCGGCAGACCGCCGTCCCCCTGCGTCTTCGGGTCCATCAGCACCGCGTTGCGCGGCTGGTCGGCGTCGTAGAAGTCGCCGACGAACCACTTGCCGTCCCAGTACTCCGGCCATGCGGTGCCGCTCGCCTTCGCGGCGTCGTAGCGGTAGACCGGGCCGTCCATCGCGGCCTGGCCGCCGCCCTTGAGCCACGGCAGCCGGTAGGCCGCCTCCTCCTGCTTGTACGACGGCACGCCGTTCGCGTCGCGCGGGTAGTCGGGTCCGCCGCCCTGCGGGGAGTACCAGATGTTGTTCCCGGTCACGGGGGGCAGGTTGACCAGGCCGTCGTTGTTGGGCGACTCGTTCTTCGGGTGGTCGCAGTCGTACCAGCCCAGCGGCTCGGACGGGTCCGGCAGGTTCCGGTCCCGGTACGGCTGCCGGTTGCCCATGCAGTACGGCCAGCCCCGGTTGCTCGCCTTGGTGATCACGGCGAACGTGTCGTACTTGGCCGGGCCCCATGTCGTCGACGGGGCGCCCGCGTCCGGTCCGACCCAGCCCGCGTACAGCGTGTCGGTGGCCTTGTCGACGGAGATGCGTGCCGGGTTGCGCACGCCCATGACGTAGATCTCGCCGCGTGTCTTGCCGCCGCCCTCCGCGGTCTCCCGGCCGGTGAACAGGTTGCCCTCGGGGAGGGTGTAGGTCCCGTCCGGCTCCGGGTGGATGCGCAGGATCTTGCCGTTGAGGTTGTTGGTGTTGCCGGCGGTGCGGCGCGCGTCGGCGAAGGACACGCCCTTGTATGCGGGCTGCGGATTGTTGCCCGAGTAACCGTCGCTGAAGCCGCTGGAGTTGTTGTCACCGGTGGCGATGTACAGGTTGCCCTTGGAGTCCCAGGCCATCCCGCCGCCCGCGTGGCAGCAGCTGTGGATCTGCACCGGCCACTTCAGCAGCACCTTCTCGCTGCTCAGGTCGAGCTTGCTGGTGGCGTGGTCGAAGGTGAAGCGGGACACGCGCCGCTCGGCCATGTGGGTGCTGCGGTTGATCTCGGAGTGGGGCGTGTAGTGCAGATACACCCACCCGTTCTGCTCGAAGCGCGGGTCGAGTTCGATCCCGAGGAGTCCCTCCTCGACCTTGGTCAGCTCGTCGCCGCCGCCCTTGTTGCCGAAGACGGTGAGCTCACCGGCCAGGGTGACCTTCCCGGTGGCCGGGTCGTAGACGTGGATCTGGCCCTTGCCCTTGCCGATGTCGGGGTCGTTCCAGTCGGTGACCACGGGCTGGGAGGAGTCCGCGCCGCCGCGGCCGATGTAGAAGACGCGGCCGTCGGGCGCGGTGACCAGGCCGTGCGGCTCGCCGATCTGGTCGTTGCGTCCCGGCTGGTTGGGCTGGGTGAGCCGTTCCGCCTTGTAGTTGCCGGTGATGGTCGCCTTGCAGTCGGCCCGCACCAGCCGGGTGGCCCACAGCAGGGCGCCGCGCAGGTGGGCGCGGAAGTCGGCCTCGTCGTACGAGGACACCGTGCCGCCCATGCCGGTGTAGAAGGACCGTCCTCCGTCGTAGTCCCGGCACCAGCTGACGGGGTGGTCCCAGCCGTTCGCGCCGGTTCCCGGCTGGTAGGTCGACTCGCGCACCCGCGCCACGGTGTGCACCTCGCCGGACGGGTTCTTCTGCCAGTTCAGCCACTTGTCGGGCCGTTTCCACTGCAGCGGCAGGTCCTTGGTGGCGGGGTGCCGGCGGTCACCGACCTCGACGGTGGCCCGCTGGACGCCCGACGGACCGCCCGCGGCCGGGCGGGCGCCCACGAGGCCCGTGAACCAGTCCGAGTACGGTTCCGCGCGGGCCGCGTCATGGATGCCGACGAAACCGCCGCCGGCTTCCATGTACGCCTCGAGACCGGCCTCCTGGTCGGCGTCGAGGACGTCACCGCCGCCGGTGAGGAACACGATCGCGTTGTAGCGGCCGAGTCTGCGCTCCTTGGTGAAGACGGAGGCGTCGTCGGTGGCCTCGACCTTGAAGCGCTCGGCCGCCGGGCCGCTGAGCCCGATCTTCTCGATCGCCGCGATCCCGGCGTTCACCAGCGGCGATTCGTCCCCGGACGCGGCGGTCCCGTAGAAGATCAGCACGCGCACGTCCTCGCCACCGGGCGGCGACGTGATCGACATCGTTGTCGAGGACGGGTCCGGCGCCGGCCGTGCGCCGGCCGCGGGAGCCGACAGGAGCCCCGCCGCGAGGAAGCCGGCGGTCAGGGAGGCCAGCCGGACGCGTCTTCTTCCCGTGCCTTTGGCGCTCGACCCTCGTAAGTGCTCGGGTTGTCGATGCGATGCGAACCGCACGTGGTCACCCACCCCTCCTTGGTCGCGGCAGCAGCGCCAAGGAAGCTAGACCTCTTTGCACAGTTCGCCAATAGGTATGACCAGGTTGCGACGAACTTTGTCCTGGGAGTGGATAAACAGGGCGGCGCCCGGTACCGTCCCACGGGTTCACCACAGCTCCGTCTTGCAAACACCGTACCCACGGGGGGAGTTCGGCATGAACCGACGCGGCTTCAACCGGCGCGTGCTGCTGGGCGGTGCGGTCGCCGCCACCTCGCTGTCGCTGTCCCCGGACCCGGCCGGCGCCGTGACGTCGGCGAGGACGGCCCCGGCCGGGGGCGAGGTCAGGCACCTCAAGCTGTACGCCGAGAAGCTGCCCGACGGCCAGATGGGCTACGGCCTGGAGAAGGGCAAGGCGACGATCCCCGGCCCGCTGATCGAACTCAACGAGGGCGACACCCTGCACATCGAGTTCGAGAACACCATGGACGTCGCCGCGAGCCTGCACGTGCACGGCCTCGACTACGAGATATCCAGCGACGGCACCCGCATGAACAACAGCCACGTGGAGCCGGGCGGCACCCGCACCTACACCTGGCGCACGCACGCGCCCGGCCGCCGCAAGGACGGCACCTGGCGGGCGGGGAGCGCCGGCTACTGGCACTACCACGACCACGTCGTGGGCACCGACCACGGCACCGGCGGCATCCGCAAGGGCCTGTACGGACCGGTGATCGTCCGCCGCAAGGGCGACGTCCTGCCGGACACCACGCACACCATCGTCTTCAACGACGGGCTGATCAACAACAAGCCCGCGCACTCGGGGCCGAACTTCGAGGCCACCGTGGGCGACCGGGTCGAGTTCGTCATGATCACCCACGGTGACTACTACCACACCTTCCACATGCACGGGCACCGCTGGGCGGACAACCGCACGGGCATGCTCACCGGACCCGACGACCCGAGCCAGGTCGTCGACAACAAGATCGTCGGCCCGGCGGACTCCTTCGGGTTCCAGGTGATCGCGGGGGAGGGGGTCGGCGCCGGCGCCTGGATGTACCACTGCCACGTGCAGAGCCACGCCGACATGGGGATGGTGGGGCTGTTCCTGGTGAAGAAGCCGGACGGAACGATTCCCGGGTACGACCCGCACGAGCACGGGCAGGTCACCGAGGCCGAGCCGGACGCCGAGGCCGCGCCGGACGCCGAGCCGGAGGCCGGGCACCGGCACTGATGGTCCGCGACCGGGTGAGCCCGGGGGTCCGCGGGGCGCCGGACCCCCGGGGCGGCGGCTCAGCCGATGCGGGTTCCCGTTCCGCTGACACGGACGCGCGCTTCGCCCGCGCGCAGCGTCACCGTGAGCTCGCCGGGGCGGCCCAGGTCCTCGCCCTGATACAGGGTGAGGACGGCGTCCTGCGGGACCAGGCCCAGCTCCCGGGCGTAGGCGCCGAACGCGGCGGCCGCGGCGCCGGTCGCGGGGTCCTCGACGACGCCGCCGACCGGGAACGGGTCACGGACGTGGAAGACGGAGGCCGACTCCCGCCACACCAACTGGAGCGTGGTCAGGTCCAGACGGTGCATCAGCGCTTCGAGGCGCGGGAAGTCGTAGGCGAGATCCGCGAGGCGCGCACGTGTCGCCGCCGCGAGGACGAGGTGGCGGGCGCCGGCGAAGGCGATACGCGGCGGGAAGTCCGGGTCGAGGTCCGCGGACGGCCAGCCGAGCGCGGCGAGCGCCTCGGCGAGGTCGGCGTCGGCGATCTCCTCGGTGTGCGGCTCGACGCTGGTCAGCGTGGCCCTGAGCGCCCCGCCCTCCACGGTCACCTCCACCGGCACGGTGCCGGCGCGCGTCGCGAACACCAGCTTCCCGGGGCCCGTCCGCTCGGCGAGCGCGACGGCCGCCGCCACGGTGGCGTGCCCGCAGAACGGCACCTCGGCCTTGGGGCTGAAGTACCGGATGCCGTAAGCCCGCCCCTCCTGGCCGCCGAGCCCCTCCGGGGGCGCGGTCAGGAACGCGGACTCCGAGTAACCGAGGCCGGCTGCGACGGCGAGCATGTCGTCGTCGTCCAGGGCGGAGGCGTCGAGAACGACACCGGCGGGATTGCCGCCGTCGGGATCACCGGAGAAGGCGGTGTAGCGCAGCACCTCGGGCTGCGGGGCGTTCGTCGTCATGGTTCCGGGAACGCGGGACGGGTCCGCGGGTATTCCTCGCCGTAGGTCAGCGCGGCGGGGGCGAGGACCGGACGGCGGTCCCGAGGGGGGAGCCGTCAGCCGTGCACCGGGGCCCGTTCGTCCAGCAGGCCCTCGCCGCGCAGATCGTCCCAGACCTGTGCCGGGATCTCCACGCCGAACGCCGCGACGTCGCGCCGTACCTCCTCGGCGCTGCGCATGCCGACCACGATGCCCGCGACCGCCGGGTGGCGGAGCGGAAAGGCCATCGCCACCGCGGGCAGCGTCACACCGTGCGCCTCGCACACGTCGGCCATGCGGTGGGCGCGCTCCAGCATCCGCGGCGAGGCGGGCGCGTAGTCGAAGGCGGCGCCCTCGGCGGGGCGGGCCACGGCCAGCAGGCCCGAGTTGAAGACCGACGCCGCGAGAACCGACACCTGCCGCTCCCCGCACGCCGGCAGGAGTTCGTCCAGGGCGCTCTGGTCCATCAGCGTGTAACGGCCGGACAGCATCACCACGTCGACGTCCGACTCGCGGACCAGCCGGGTCAGCTTGCCGGGATGGTGCATCCCCGCGCCGATCGCGCCCACCACCCCCTGGGCGCGCAGTTCGGCGAGGGCCGGACAGCCCTCCTCCAACGCCTCCTCGAACCGGTCCTCCGCGTCGTGCAGGAGCAGCAGGTCGACACGGTCGACGCCCATCCGCTCCAGCGAGTCCTCCACACTGCGCAAGACGCCGTCCCGCGTGAAGTCCCACACCCGGCGGTGCGTGGCCGGCACCGCGAAGCTCTCGTCCATGCGGCCCGCCGGATCCTGCGGCACCAGGAGCCTGCCCACCTTCGTCGACAGCGTCACCTCCGTGCGCGGTCTGCCGCGGAGCAGTTCGCCGACGCGGCGCTCGGAGTGCCCGAGGCCGTAGTGCGGAGCGGTGTCGAACCAGCGGATCCCGCTGTCCCAGGCCGCTTCGAGGGCTCCCGCGGCGGTCTCGTCGTCGACCGGGGCGTAGAGCCCGCCGAGCGGACCGCCGCCGAATCCCAGCTCCGTGACGTGCACCTCGCTCCGGCCGAGTCGGTTCCGTCTCATCCACCGTTCCCCTCACGAGCGATCCCCGGGTGACCCCGGCCGGACGGTCCGCCCCGCGGGTCGGGGTCCGGCCCGGGGCCGGCCCGGACACCGCAGGGCGGGCCCCGCGTCCGTGCGCGGGGCGTCACGATTGCGTAACCGAGAGGTGCTGCAGTGCGTACTGTGTGTCGCCGTGTGAGGTGCGACACTTATTCTCTTCGAGCCTGACGAGGCGTCACTGAGTCGGACGACGGGGGAGCGCAGTGACTCTGTACGGACGGTCTGCCGTGCTCGACGAGCTGGTACCCGAACTGGTGGGGCTCAAGCCGGAGGGGCACAGCCGATTGCGTATTCCGGGCGGGAGCCCGCTGCTGGTCGAGTGCACCGGCGGGCGGCGCACCGGCAAGACCGCGCTGCTGGAACGGCTCGCGGAGCGGTACGCGCAGCGCATACCGCAGGCGTACGCGGATCTCGCGGCGGACGACTTCGGCCAGCCCGGCCTCGCGCCCCCGGACGACGACACCGCCAACGCGTCGCGTACGACGGATCTGCTCTTCTACCTGATGGACAGGCTGAGTCAGCAGCCGCGGGAGTTCCGCGGGAAGCTGGCCTTTCCGCGGCTCACCCAGGGGCTGCTCGCGGTCACGAGCTGGCAGGCGGTCCAGCCCGCCGAACTCGCCGCGGCGCGCAGCCGGCTGGCGGGCCTGCTCCGGGAGAGCCAACCGGACCTGCAGGCTCGCAGGAACCGGGTGGCGGGCTGGATCACACAGGTCACGGAGGGCCTCGGCGCCGTGCCGGGGCTGGGGCCCGGACTGCGGGAGCTCGTGCCGCCGCTCACGGAGATCGTCACCACCGAGCTGCTCGGCCCCCACGCCAACAGGGACGGGCTGAGATGGTGGTCGGAGCGGCGGGTGAGCTCCCAGGGCGACGCGCACGCCCAGCTGACCGAGCTCGCCATGCGGTTCCGCGGCGACCCCGACGACCGGCGGCTCGCGGAACGGCACCTGTACGCGGCCCTCCTGGAGGATCTGGCCGACCACTACACCCGGCTGCGCCGGGCGAACCGTGTGCCACGCCCGCTGCTGCTGCTGGACAACGTCCACACGGCGCTGGGCCGTGAGGTGTGGGACACGCTGACCCGCGTGTGGCACGAGGAGGCCCCCCGGTCCCGGCCGGGCGTCGTCGCGACGTCCCTCGCCGCGGAGCCGGCCGTGCCGGATCCGGAGAGCGCCCCGTCCACGCGGAGCGCGGCCGGCCCGTTCTGGAGACGGGAGGCGCCGGACGCCCCGGCGGGCTGGGTGCTGCGGCTGCCGCTGGCGCAGCTCGGCCTCGACGAGGTCAAGGAGATGTTCGGCGCGGACCGGCCCGAGCCCGGCGCGGCCCAGGTGATCCACCGGCTCAGCGCCGGACGGGCCGGGATCGCCCACACGCTGGTGCAGGCCGTCCGGGGACAGATCCGCCGCGGGGAGCCCCTCGACCTCCGCTCGCTGCTCGACGTGCCGCACGGCGACGAGCCGGGGCCGTCCGTGAACGAGCGGCTGCTGCGGATCCTGATCCCCGCCGAGGTCGCCAGAGCGCGCCTGGTGTACTACGCCCCGGCCCTGGACGACACGGCCGCCCACCAGCTCAGCGCCCACTACCCGCCCGGCGACCCCGGGGGTGTCCCCGTGCAGGAGACCCTGGTCCGGCTGCGCGACGACCACTGGGGCCGCCGTCCCTGGCCGGGCGTCGACGGACCGTTCGTCGGCGACCCCACCCTGCGCACCCTGCTCCTGCACGACCTGCACCTACGGGCCCAGGAGACGCCGGGGGCCGAGCGGTGGAGGAACATCCACCTGCTGCTGCGCTCCCTGTACGCACCGGACGCCTACGGCGGCGCGACGGCACTGCACGACGTCCGCTACCTGCACCACTCGCTCGCGATCGGTGACGCGGACACGGTCACCCGGGCCCTGCACCGCCGCCTGGCCGAACAGGACGCCCCGTCCTGGCTCACGGCCCTCAACCTGGTCTGCGCGGCGCCGCACCCCCCGGCGAACCTGGCCGCCCCGCCCGCGGCGCCTTCGACCTGCCCGGCGTGCACGGCCGACGACGACCCCGTGCACCAGGCCGTGCGGCTCCTGCTGACCAACCTCTGGGAGCAGTCACACCCTCTGGCACCGCCCGACACGGAGAAGATCAACAGTGTCCGGCTGCAACTGCTCACGCTCGCCCAGCGCAGCGCCCCCACGGCCCAGCGGGTCTTCTTCCAGGCGTACGAGCAGTGGCCGCTGCTCCTGAACCGCTGGTGTCAGGCGCCCGACTTGCCGACCTACGGAGAGGCCCGCACATGAAGCTCTGGCCCGCCGGCCCCCTGTACCAAGCCCTGCTGGTCATAGCCGCTGCCACCGCCGTCGCGACCGGTGGCTACTTCGTCTACCGCTCCTGGTTCGCCGACGACCCGGCCTGCGCCCCCGGGGTGTCGAGGCACGGCCCCCGGCACGAGTGCGTGGGCGTCACGGACGGCGCCTACACCTACGACCCGTCGCTGAAGAAGGTCACCGGCCTCATCCGCGCCGAGAACGAGCGCGCCGGACACCGGACCAAGGGCGCGGCGACGCCGCCCGCCACCATCGCCCTGATGATCCCCATGATCTCCGACAACCCCGCCGAGCAGCGGGAGTACGTCGAGCAGGTCCAGGGCGCCTACCTCGCCCAGTACCGCGCCAACCACAACACCAACAGGCAACCGCCGATCCGCCTCCTCCTCGCCAACCCCGGCCGCGGCTACAAGCAGTGGCGGGTGGTCGCCGACCAGCTGGTACGGGCCGCGTCCGACGAGAAGCAGAACCTGCGGGCCGTGGCCGGCATCAACATCAGCCTGAAGGAGACCGCGGACGCCATCGCGTACCTGACCGAGGAGAAGGGCATTCCCGTGGTCGCCGGCCCCATGACCGCGGACGACATCGCGAACGGGGAGAAGCACCCGCACCGGTACCCGGGGCTGGCCCGCGTCGCCCCCGGCAACGCCGACCAGGCCGACGCCCTCGCCTCCTACGGCAAGGACATCAAGCCCGCCGAGACGATGGTCATCGAAGACATCCGGGAGGGCGACAACTATCTGGAGAGCCTGCGCAAGAGGTTCGAGGAGCTCGCCGATGGCGCTCCCAACGCGCCGGAGACCTTCCGCTCCCCGCCCGACTTCAACGACGAGGGGAACCTCTCCAACGACTTCCACCAGATGGTCCCGGACATCTGCACCTCGGCCGCGAAGACCGTCTACTTCGCCGGACGGCCGGTGCAGCTGAGGCAGTTCCTGATCGAGCTGGGCGAGCGGAACTGCAACAAGCACTACACCGTCATCACCGGCTCGCACGCCTCGACCCTCACGGTCGACGAGAAGTTCGCCCACCACTGGGACGCTCTCACCAAGGGCGCGGGCATCACCCTCCGCTACGCCGCACTGGCCCACCCCGATGCCTGGGGCGACAGGAGCACCGAGAGGACGGGAGGCAGCAGGGCCGCGATGAAGGAGCTGACCGGCCTGCTCCGTGAGGCCGGCGCCACCCCGCCCGACCTCGTCGACGGCCGGATCATCATCACCTACGACGCGGTCGGCACCGCGGTCGAGGGCATCCGCAACGACGCCGTGGGCGCAGTGGACATGCCCACCCTCGCGGAGGTCGCCGACAGCTGGCTGCGGCTGCACGGCACCAACCGGGTCGGGGGCGCCAGCGGCTGGATCTGCCTCGACCAGTACGGCAACCCCCACAACAAGGCGGTGCCCATCGTCCACCTCGACCCGCGCAGGAAGACCGCCGTCTTCGACCGCATCGCCTGGCCCGCGGGCCGGGCCCCCGACGTCAACTGCTCGATTCCCAGGAAGAGGTGAACGCGCGGGGCCGTCGGGGAGCGTCCGGCCCCGCCGGCCCCGCCCGCCCCGGCGGGGCCGGAGGCCGGCCGGCCGCGGGTGATCAGGGGACGAGGAGGTCGGCGATCCTCACGACCATGTCCTCCTCGGTCGTCAGCGGAGTGGGCGTGTAGGACAGCACGAGGCGGGTCCCGAGGTCTTCACTGGCGAACATGCGGGTGCGGTACCCGTAGCTCTCCCCGGTCTTCCCCCAGAAGAGCGTGCCCTTCACCCTGACCGCTTGCAGGCCCATGCTGTAGCGGGCCGGGCCGCCGTCCAGCATGCGCACCGCGGGCGGCGGCAGGGTGGTCAGCTTCTCCAGCGCGCGGGGCGGCAGGAGCGCGCCGGAGAACAGGGCGTCCTGGAAGCGGAAGAGATCGTCGGCGGTGGAGACCAGTTCCCCTTCACCCCATGCGGAGGACTGGTCGTACGTCGTCACGTCGCGCAGGCTGCCGTCCGTCATGCGCAGGTAGCCATGGATGTGGGGGCCGTGCAGCCGGGGGTCGCCGCCGGGGATCAGCGTGCCGGTCAGTCTCAGGGGGCGCACGATGCGGGAGTCGATCGCGTCTGCGTAAGGACGCCCGGTCACGGCCTCGACGAGCAGGGCGAGCAGCACGTAGTTGATGCCCCGGTACTCCTGCCTGGTGCCGGGGGCGAACTTCGGCCGGTCGTGCGTCACGGTGGCGACCAGGGCGTGCGGTGTCCAGTGGTCGAAGCGGTGGCGCAGGACCGCTTCCGGTGTGCTGAGGTCCGGCTGGCCCCGATGGTCGGGCAGGCCGCTGGTGTGGTCGAGCAGGTGCGACACGGTGATGCGGCGGAAGCTGCGGGGCAGGGACAGTCCGGGCAGACAGTCGGTGACAGGGGCGTCCAGGTCCAGGCGGCCCTCCGCCCACAGCTGGAGGACGACCGTCGCCACGAAGGGTTTCGTCACGCTGCCCGCCCGGAACCGGTCGCCGGCGCGGACCGGTCGCCCGCTCGTGAGGTCGGCGGCGCCCGCGGTGCCGTACCAGCGGTCGCCCCGCCGGTCGATCAGCAGGTGGGAGGCGGTCGCCGGCGGATGCGACAGATCGCTGATCGCGGCCTGCAGGTCCGCGGGATCCGGGGACGCCGATGCCGCCCGGGCGCTGGCGCGACCCGTGAGGACGGCGAGGGCACCGGCCGCGCAGGCGCCGGTGAAGGCGCGTCTGGAGAGGAAGGTCATGGTGGAAGATGGTTCCGCGTCTGCCCCCACCGCGGCATCCGGGACGCCCCCTGGTCGGCCCCTGGTCGACCCCTGACACCACCCCGACGGATCCCCGGGGGGCGTCCCGGCTCCGCGGCGGTGCAGGCGGTGGGACCGGCCCCCGCGCTCCACCACGACCTGCGCCGCGACGCGTCCGGGCGGCCTTCGCCGGGTCGCGGTTCACCACCCCGCTGCCTGACCCCGCCGGGGAGCGCTGCCGTCGAACAGGGCCGGAAGTCCCGGACAGGGCCCGGCGACCCGGCGGTGCGGGGAGGCTTTCCGGCCCTGCCGTCGCGGTGCTCCGGGCCTAGGGTGGGACAGGTGATCGCCCGCGTCCTGTGAGGAGAGCTCATGGAGATCGTCGCCTACGGTGTCCTCGCCGACGAGGAGCCGCTGCTGCAGGACGCCTTCGACCGGGCGTTCGCCGGCCGTCATCGGCTGCGCTCCCTGCGGCTGTTCCTCGACCGGGACACCGCCCCCACCGCCGCCGGCCACGAGGTGGTGCTCAGCGGTGTCAACGACGTCCTGGACGCGGGGGTTCTGCGCACGCTGGCCGGGGGCGGCACGAGGATGATCGCCCAGCGGGCCACCGGCTACAACAACATCGACCTGACGGCGGCCGGGGAACTCGGACTGACCGTGGCCCGGGTGTCGTCCTACTCGCCGTACGCAGTCGCCGAGTTCGCCTGGGCGCTGGCGCTCGCCGTGGACCGGCGGATCGTGCGGGCGGCGCACCGGACGCGGGAGTTCGACTTCCGGCTCGACGGGCTGATGGGCCGCGACCTGCACGGCCGCACCGCCGGAGTGGTGGGCACCGGGAAGATCGGGACCGCGTTCGCCCGCATCGCGCACGGCTTCGGGATGCGGCTGCTGGGCTGGGACGTCGCCGGGAATCCCGACTGCCTCGCCCTGGGCATGGAGTACGTCGAACGGGAGCGGCTGTTCGCCGAGGCGGACCTGGTCAGCCTGCACGTGCCGCTGCTGGCGGAGACCCATCACCTGGTGGACGCCCGGGCCCTGGCGCTGATGAAGGACGACGCGATCCTGGTCAACTCCAGCCGGGGCGGCCTGGTGGACACCGACGCGCTGCTCCAGACCCTGCGGGCGGGACGGCTGAGCGGCGTCGGCCTCGACGTGTACGAGGAGGAGGCCGGGGTGTTCTTCCTCGACAAGTCGCTCGAGGTGATGACCGACGAACGCCTCGCCCGGCTGATGACCTTCTCCAACGTGCTGGTCACCTCGCACCAGGCGTACTTCACGCGGGACGCCGTGGCGCAGATCGCGGAGTCCACCGCCGGCAACGTCGCCGACCACCTGGCCGGCCGCACCGGCGACAACACCCTGGTCCGGCCCGCCGCCGTCTGAGCGCGCGCTCCGCGGATCCCCGGGCGCCGCAGCCCCGTCCTGCCGCCCTTGCCACTACTCAGTGGTACCGTACAGCGGTACTCGGTGTCACCAAGTACCGACAGGGTTGAGGAGCATCCGCGATGGACGACCTGACGGAGATGCTGAAAGGCACGCTCGAAGGGTGCGTGCTCGAGATCATCGGCAGCGAGGAAACCTACGGGTACGCCATCACCCGCCGGCTGAACGAGCTCGGCTTCACCGACGTCATCGAGGGGACGGTCTACACCATCTTGCTGCGGCTGGAGAGGAAAGGGCTCGTCCAGGTGACGAAACGACCCTCCGGTGTCGGTCCGCCGCGCAAGTTCTACGCGCTCAACGACGCCGGACGCGAGGAACTCGCGAAGTTCTGGGCGAAGTGGCAGTACCTCTCATCACGCATCGACAGGCTGAAGGAAGGCGGGAGATGAACTTCTGGGAGAAGGTCACAGGCAGCGATCTCACCAGGGAGTGGAAGGCGTTCGAGGCCCGGGCCGAGGTCCTGCCGGACGACCACCGGGCGGCGTGGGGGCAGATCATCGCCCACCTTTTCCCGTACGGGGACTTCACCGGCCGCAACCTGCTGCCGATCCTCGACTCCGCCCTGGGGCTGCTCGAACTGGCAGCGGCGGACGGGCAGAGCGCCCACGAGGTGCTCGGCGAGGACGTCCCGGGCTTCTGCACCGCGCTGGCCGGCGGAGCGGGCGCCCGGACGTATCGCGACCGGTGGCGCGAGCAGTTGAACAGGAACGTCGCGAGGAAACTGAGCCGGCTGGGAGGCTGACGTGAGCATCCAGGACATCATCGAAGGCAAGAAGCAGTGGCGGGCGCACGTGGCCCGGGTCAAGGCACTCCCGCCGGACTACCGGATCGTCTACAAGGAGATGCAGAAGTACCTGTTCAAGGTCGGACCGATCAGCCTGCCCGACGGGCCCCTGCTCCCCGGGATCCTCGACTTCTTCGAGGAGGGCGTCGCCGCGGGCAGGGGAGTCGTCGAACTCATCGGCGCCGACGTCGCCGCGTTCTGCGACGACCTGGTCAAGGACTCCCCCACGTACGCGGATCTCTACCAGGCGTCCCTCGACGCGGAGTCCGGCGCGGGCGAGAAGTGACGCACGCGGGCAGCGGTCCGGGACGTTCGCAGCTCCGCCCTCCGCCGCGCACGGCGATGTCGGTCCCGGTGCGCGTCACACGCGCGCCTGCGGAGCGCCGCGGTCGTCCGCCCCGGTCAGCGGCGTCAGCTCGCTGGTGCAGTGCCCGCATCGGCTGGCCCGGGCGGGCACGACGTTCAGGCAGGCCGGGCAGTCACGTTGTTCGGCCTGCACGTCGCTGTGCGGGGCGAAGCGCTCGTGCAGCCGGTTGATCGGCAGGACGACGAGGAAGTACAGCGCGGACGCGATGAGGAGGAAGCTGATCGCGGCGTTGACGAACTGGCCGTAGGGGAAGGTGGTCCGGCCTGCTGTGAACGTCTTGCGGCTGAAGTCGCCCGTCACTCCCGTGGCCAGTCCCACGACCGGGGTCAGGAAGGCCTTCACGAAACCGTTGACGACGGCGGTGAAGGCGGCCCCGATGACGATGCCGACGGCCAGGTCCACCACGTTGCCGCGCAGGATGAAACTGCGGAACCCTCCCAGCAGTTCCTTCATCGGTGTCGTCTCCTTTCCCGTGTGCCTTTCGGCGCCCAGGGCGGGACCGGTCGCCCGCCCGCCCTACGTGTGCCCCCTGTGCCGCCGGCACACCGGCCCTGAGCCGATCGCCACACACCCCGCACGGCGTCGCCACCGAACTCCGCGGCGCGGCACGGCACAGCGGCTCCGCGCGCACCCGCGTCGTCCACGACGAGGACCGGGGCGACCGGGCAGGGCGTGTCCGGGACGCGACCGCTCCGGTTCGCCGCCCCTCCGCCATGACGTACCGTCATGTCCCCCTGTCAGGCGGGCCGCCCCTGCACCGAGGGGGCGGCCCGACGACGTCGAGGAGCATGTGATGGGCCTGCCCGCAACCACCACCGAAGTCCTGATAGCCGGAGCCGGGCCCACCGGCCTCGTGCTCGCCTGCGACCTCGCCCGGCGCGGGATCGCCTGCCGCGTCGTGGAGCGGGCGAGCCGCGGCTTCCCCGGCTCACGCGGCTCCGGCCTCCAGCCGCGCAGCCTGGAGGTCTTCGACGACCTGGGCGTCATCGACGCGGTACGGGCGGCGGGCGGCCCCGTGCAGCGCCTCCAGAGCTGGGACGGCACCGCACGGGTCGCCGAATGGGACGTGGTCGAGCGCTCCGAGCCCTCGCCCACCGTCCCGTACGGCGACATCTGGATGCTCCCGCAGTGGCGCACCGTCGAGATCCTCCAGGCGCGGCTCGAAGAGCTGGGCGGAAGCGTCGAGTTCGGCTGCGGGCTGACCGGTTTCGAGCAGGACGCGGACGGGGTGACGGCACGGCTGCGGGGACCGGACGGCGCCGAGTCGGCCGTACGGGCCGGTTATCTGGTCGCGGCCGACGGCGGACGCAGCACGGTCCGCAAGGCCCTCGGCGTGGGCTTCCCCGTCACCGAGCTCGTCACCGACCCGACACTGATCGCGGACGTCCTCGTCGACGGAGTGGACCGCGCGCACTGGCACGTGTGGCCCACCGCGCCGGGCGGACGCGTCGCATTCCGCCCGCTCGAAGGGTCGGACCTCTTCCAGATGATCGCCTTCTTCCAGGGCGCGGGCCCGGACTTCACCCCCGACGCCACGCCGCAGGCCGTCCAGCAGCTCGTCGTGGAGCGCACCGGCCACGAGGGCGTGCGGGTGCACGAGGTGCGGTGGTCGTCGGTGCTGCGCATCAAGGCCGGGATCGCCGACCGCTTCCGCGTCGGCCGCGTCCTGCTCGCGGGCGACGCCGCGCACATCCATTCGCCTACGGGCGGCCAGGGCCTCAACACCAGCATCCAGGACGCGTACAACCTCGGCTGGAAGCTCGGCGCGGTGCTGCGCGGCGCCTCCGACGCGCTCCTCGACACCTACGAGGCCGAGCGGCGGCCGGTCGCGCAGCAGGTGCTCGCCCTCACCACTCAGGTCTTCGAGCAGGACCGCGCGGACACGGACCGCGGCTTCTCCCGGCGCGGCGGCGAGACCTTCCAACTGGGCCTCGGCTACCGCGAGAGCCCCCTGACCCGCGAGTGCCGCGAGGGACTGGCGGACGACGCGCTGCGCGCCGGGGACCGCGCCCCCGACGCCCCGTGCGGGCCCGTCCGCCTCTTCGACCTCTTCCGCGGCCCGCACGCCACGCTCCTCGCCTTCGGCGGGGCCGACGCCCCGGCCTCGGAGCGCCACAGGCTGGTCCGGGTCGGCCGGCCCGGCCGGCAGGCCGACGTCGTCGACGTGGACGGGCACGCGCACCGGGCGTACGGGGACCGGGGACTCTTCCTGGTACGGCCCGACGGGTATGTGGGGCTCGCCACGGAGGACCCGGGGTCGTCGACCGCGAGCACCGGCGACCGGGTGGTGGTGGAGAACCGCACCTCGGCCGGTGTCCGCTCCTCCAGCGCGCGGGCGAGCCGC